>JAJRCO010000401.1 GCA_028678905.1 Methanomicrobiales archaeon | reverse complement strand
ATGGAAAATCGGCCTATGAATATGACGATTTTCATGACGGGAAATCTTCGGTAGTGCCGATTCAGAGAGGAAGCACCGGACAGGAGAGCTGATTCTTCTTTTTACCGCTCCACAAGGAGACCGATCACGGCAATGATGACAACCAGGTATCCGATGGTTCGCACCCAGATGAGCACACACCGAGGATCTTCCGGTATCCCAGAATTAACAGCAAGATGCGAGATGCCGAAGAGGCCGAAGGCAATGGCAACGTAAAGGATGGCTGTACTGTCTTCTTCTGATATCCGATGATCCCGAGCACGAAAATAACCCCGCAGAGGGTCAGATTAACACAATAAACACGGGATCCCAGACCAGAGGCATAACCTCCCCGATCACACGAGACGGTTACTACCGCTTAAAGGTGCCGATCCTTCTCCGACGAGAGAGTCGCCAGGGTGGAGCATTCAGATCGGTTCTTTCTTGGTGAAGTACTATGCAGATTATTACCCGCTTACACCGCAGGACGTGAGAAAAAAGAAGGATTAAATGGTTTACCATGGATACACTATCCACTTACAGTTTTTCATGAAAGACACCATCAGCGTCCCCTGGTTCACCATCGCAGGCAGAGGCACTCACATCAAGGCTACCCAGACCGATCTGATCATCGAGAGAAAAAATGAAGTACAGAGAATCCCGGTGCCCAAAGTAGGTCATCTGCTGGTGGTGGGGATCCACAATCTGAACACCTCGGCCATCATCCAGCTGCTGAAAGCGGGATCGGCGATCACCTTCTTTGACCTAGACTCCACTCCCCTCGGATACCTCTACCCTTATGGCTACCAGGTTGATGACGAGGTCCGGACCGCCCAGGACAGAGTTACCACCCATCGCTACGCGGTCCTCTTTGCAAAGAGCGCCATAAAGGCCAGGCTGCTGTTCCTGCAGGGTCTCGCCGAACAGCACGCCTGGGATCTTTTTTACGAGGGAGAACTCGAGTTTCTTCATAAGGCACATGATGAAGTGGAGTTCCTGATCCGGATGGAAGAGGTGCGAAGGCTCCACAAGCTCGCTTCGGACATGTACTATGAGATCCTCTCCCGGCAGATCCCCCCCGGACTCGCCTACCGGAGGAGAACGGAAAGACCCCACCGCGATCCGGTCAATGCGATGTTATCCTTCGGCTATGCGATCCTGCACGGAATCTGCTTACGTTCCGTGGCCGGAGCCCATCTGGATCCCGACAGGGGATTATTGAACGAAGGGAGGGGGGGGCTGGTGCAGGACCTTATCGACCCCCTGAAATCCCGGATGGTCGACGAACCCTTGTTCACCATCGCCCATGAAGGTATTCCTGCCGAGGATTACGATATCGGAGGCACCCGTTGTTATCTCTCCGAAGATCTGATCCAGCGCATCGTCTCTGTCCTGCAGCAGACCATCGGCCAGGATGTCATCGACAATCAAGTGGCCGCTTTCCGCCGGTCACTCCTGTACAACGAGGAGTTCCACTACTGACGGATGATGGAAAAATCCTGGAAAAACGTGATCTCGCGGTCCTGTATCTGCATATCCCGGACGACCACCCTGGTGCATCCATAGAGCATCGATACAAACTTTTCCAGAAGAGGGGGCTCCCCGGTGGCAATGATCTTTACCCGCCCATCCGGCAGGTTCATGACCTCTCCGGTGATGCCCACGTTCATTGCGACCCGGCGGACACAGGCGCGGAACCCAACCCGTTGGACTCTTCCCGAGATCAGAATCTCGAACGTCCTCACAGGAGGTGCTCCTCAATAATCCGGAGGGCGACCGAAAGTTCGTCGAACACGTCCTCTCGGTGATCTTCCTCTCGGATATTGATGGCAGCATCCACGGCAAAACCCAGGATATCCTTCGCCCGGTCCTCATCGTCAGCAATATACATGGAGAGGGCCATGTCGCCCAATACGAAGGCCCTTCGGGAGAGGGGCCGGATGATGGATGCCTCATCAATGCCGTGCTGAAGCATCCGTTCTCCCAGTTTTACCTGTCCGGCCTCCCGGCAGGCAATCGCAATCAGGGTATAGAATTTTGCCCGTTCCGCCCGATCGTAGAGGGCTTTGATGGAACGGTGAAGTGCTTCTGCGTCCGCGGCGGTGAATCGCCCGGAGAGGATACGGCTGCGGAATTCGAGGAAGTTCGCATAGGTGGGACTGACCGGGATATCCTTTTCTTCTACACCCAGGGACAGGAGCACCTGTTTCCGCATCTCTTCATCCTCGATACGGGCGGCGATCTCCTTGGCCTGCTGCAGGATAGCGGAATCGTTCCGCCTGGTGTACAGCATGTAGAGCATCTGTACGATCCCTCGCCGGATGATGGTGGCAATGAACGGGATATTGAGCCCATGAATCACCGTCTCCGTTTCCGCCAGAAGAGAGAGGGCATCCTCCTTTCCGCCATAGCGTTCGGCCAGGGGCACCAGGTCGAGCAGCATGGTCGCCCGGTCGTAAGGGGAGGGGATAGTGCCGATAGCCTTGTAGATGGAGGAGAGGATCTCTTTCCGTTTCGCATCGTCAAGCGCCATGCCAAAGATGGAGATCAGAGAGTTTACATACTCCACCGGGTCCTTAATCTGGTTCACCAGCTGCAGGGCCAGGGAGATGTGCTCCTCTTTGGGATTCAGGGCATGCAGGCTGATCACCGAAAAGACGATCTGTTTCCTGATAGGGGAGCTACGTTCCTCGCTGATCCCCTCCAGGAGGCCCAGCGCCTCGTTAAGGCACTCGTAGGCCTGTTTCTCATCAACCCGGGCCAGCAAACCGACCAGATTAGTAAGGATGACGATCTGTTCCCCGATATCCGGGAGGTTCTTCAGTGCCGTGTGGACCCCGGTCAGGATCTTCTGGGCCTTCTCCATCTCCCGTATCCGCATATAGGCGTCAGCGAGGTTGCATAGCGAGGAGAGCTTGGAGTAGGAGAGGGTGGTCTGATCGATCAGGCGGAAGATTAGATCCATTACCACAGGCGACGAATAGGCATACTCCAGCTCGCCAAACAGACGGAGCATCACCTCGTTCGGGTTGGTGGTCTCCTCCTCTCCGGCGAGACCACGGAAGAAGGTGGCCACCCGGTAGAACATGGCGTTCCGCTCCGGGGGATCATCAATCTCCAGGATGAACAGGGTCAGCGGAATGATGAAGTCGAGCTTTTTGGAGGATTCCGCCTGTTCCAGGATCAGATCAATGTACCGGGAGAGCTTCAGGGAGCGCTGCTGTTTGGGGATATTTTCCCGCATCAGTATGAGCGCCCTCTCAAAAGAGGCGAGCGTGTAGCGAACGAAGGCCGGCTTCTCTCCCGGGCCCGTTTCGATGAAGGTGGCGCACCCGATGCGGATGAAACCCTCGATGATGCTCTCCCGTTTCCGCTGCTGCAAGTTGGGGTCGTCCAGCGTGGAGGTGAGCTGGTACGCGTCGTCAAGGGCGTGAGGGGCGTTCTGGGAGACCCCGTATTTGATCATACCTTCGATGATGCTGTCCCTGGCGTACACTTCATAGTCCTTTTCCAGAAGGGAGCGAATCCAGGCTCCCATGCGGTGCAGGAAGTCCAGGTCGCCCTGCTCCACGGCGAGGAAGGATGCCTGGTCGATGATGCGGGACAGGGCTTCGGAACGGGGGCGCTGCCCCTCGATCTGGCAGGTGAGGCCCACCGCCCGCTGGAGGATATCCCGGTTCTTGAGGAATACCCCGATCTTCGCCATCTCGATCACGATGAAGGAGATCGCGGTTTCCCGAGCATTTTTATCGCCGATCTGCTCCGATAGATGCAGAAGAACAGAGGGATCGTTGTACTCCATGAAGCCCCGTTCGATCAGGATCTTGATGCAGTCAAAGATCAGGCTGTCCTTGCTCTCATGCAGGGAAACAATGTCCTCGAAAGACCGAGCAAAGGAGATGAAGTCGGTAAATTCCGTCTCCTTGCACAATTCGAGAGCCGCCCGCTGGATAAGAGGATTTGCCACCGAGGCTTCTATCTCGGAGAAGATCCTTTTTTTCAGGAGATCGGTCTCTTTGTGGAGGATACCTTCCTTGATCAGATGAACGCTGCTGTCGATCGCGTGTTTGCTGGTACGATCGAAGGGCGAGATGATCTTGGAGAATAGATCCAGGGCGTTGTGCAGATCGCCCTCCGCAAGCAGACTGTCTACGATAGCCAGATACTGGGAGAGCAGGGTCTCTTCCGAAGCCACCGCCGCCTTGTCCAGCAGGGGGATTATCTGCATCAGGACGCTGATATCCTTCGTTCTTCCTGCCACCGCGGTCCCTGAACGGACAATCTCCCGGATGGGATAGCGGTTCGGCTCCATGAACCGGGCATTGAATTCGAGCCCCCGCTCCATGTACCAGCGATCTGCACTCTTCTCTGCTTTCTCCAGCAGTTTGAGAATGATCTGCTCACGGGAGAGAGGGATATCGTCGGCGAGTTTTTCCAGGGAGGACTGGAGTTGGCGCTTATCCCGCGTGCGCTCGATCAGGAATTCCGAGAGGGTTCCGAGGATTTCCACCTGCTGGGCCTCTGGGAGATCCTGAAGCCTTCGGATGAAGAACTCCACGTCGGTGACCGTGCGGGCCATCCCCGATTTCCAGAGTTTTTCGATGATGGCCAGGATACAGGACAGGCGGCTGTGTTTCTGCTTGATCTCGGCCCCCGATTTGAGTGCGCCGATTACCACCTCCACATCGTTCTGCAGGGTCCCGATGGTGGCCATCGCTTTGGCCAGCTCGCTGCGCAGGAGGGAGTGCTTGGAGATGTCCCCCACCACAGAGATTAGAACAAGGCTCCGGTCCAGGAGGGATACGTCCCGCGTTTCGATTGCCCAGACGATGATCAGCGGGACGATGTCAATCATGATGTCAGACTGGTATTTCCGGAACCCGATGTGCTGCACGAGATTGATGCCTTTTAGGATCAGGTCCGCGTCCTTGGCCTCGACCCCCGCTTCGATGAGCTCCTTGGAGATCTTGGCAAATATCTTGGACTGGTACGATTTACGGTCCAACTTCTCGGACAGGTCAAAGAGGATCTCATACCACTGGGGATCTTTGGTCGAAGTATAGGTATGGATCGCTCTGTTCATGGTCTCAAAGATTCTGGTGTGGGAAAGATCCACGAGGAGACGCAGCAATTCCGGGTGATTCTCTTCGAAAGCCT
>JAJRCO010000050.1 GCA_028678905.1 Methanomicrobiales archaeon | reverse complement strand
TATGGGTTGGCAGGAGCATGGTCTATGGGCGCGTTGACGGCACCGGCTCATGCTGCACTGGGTGCATTGATGGCGCTGGTGCGTGCCATGCTGGCACGAGCACATCGACCTGCGGCACTGGAGGGATGGCGTGCATGGGCTGCGCGTCCGGACCCAGTGAGTGCTACGTAGCGGCCTGCGAGCGTGCCGAGTGTACGCTAACTTTCGCTAGTCCTGACACTGGGTGTAACAGATTCACGCAGACATGTGACGGCGTTGGCGACTGCGGCGGAACCACGTGCTCCGTCAAATCGGACTGTCCGTCTCACTTGTGTTACAGCGCCTCATGCACGGCGAACCACTGTGCGTACTCGTACATGTCTGGCAACGTGGACTGCGGGACGACGTGTGAGGTAGTGACCAGTGGTGCAGATGCAAACATTTGCGCCAATGACGCGCCGGGTACGCAGCCGTGGTATTGCGACGACGCCGCGGGGCCTTTGCTTGGGCCTATCTGTTCTCGGCCGGAGCCGCTGGCGCACCCGGCGACCTGGTGCTGCAAGATTCAGTAGCGGCAAGCTCGCGCTCGATGCGCAGGCCATCGCCCGCGGGCACCACGTGATAGCGCGCGCCGTCCGGGTTGGTGCGTCGCGACCACTCCAGGTGCGCTTCCCCGTCCGCCTCCGTGAGCCCGATACGCAGCGCCGCCGCACGGTAGCGGGCGCGGTCGTCAAACCACGTCATCGCTTCGACTCCTCGCCCATGCTCTCCACGTAGGCGATCCTCGCCGCAATGCGCGCCCGCTCTTCGTCGAGCGATTTTATCTTCGCGCGAGCGGCTTCGATGTAGACCGATCGTCCCTCCGGCCACGTGCGCAAGGTGCCATCGTCCACGTGCAGAATCATGGGGTCATCGCTCATCTCGCCCGCCTCCTCTCCGCCGCCCTGCGCGCGAGCCGGTTGCCCGCGCGCAGAAAACGCAGGCGCCTAGCTTCGATGCACGCCTTGCAGTTGCAACCGTCGAGCGGGATCATGCGAACCCCCTGTCGCGCGCGCATCGCGGGGCGGGTGCGCCGACGTCAACGCCCTGAGCCCGCCGCCGCTTGCGATGCCTGCGACCCCCGACGCCCGCGCGCACGGAGATAGCCCACAGGCCCGCGATGGTCTCGTCGCGCGTGCGCCCAAAGAACCCGCGCGGCAATGTCACGTCACCGGCGCTCATCGCGGCACCTCGCAACGGGCGCGGGCGGCGATGTAGATGGCGAGGATGAGGATCACGGGGTCACCTTGGCGAGCCGCTCTTTCGCGTCTGCCAGTGCAGCGGCGACGACGCTCGTGGTCGTGGCAATCCCCAACGAGTCCGCAGAGTGCATCGCGTCCGCGAGCGAGCAGATGAGCGTGCCGAGTGGGCCTTCGAGGTACGCCATCGCCTGCGCTTGCTCTTTCGCGCTCAGGTCGCCCCACGCGCCCTTGTGCCGCATGAGACTGATCGTTTCATACTCATTCACGGTGGGGCCGCGTCGCCCATCGCTGGTCGTGCAAAATCCAAATCGTGCGCCCATGACCCGCAACCTAACACGCCCCTTGACCGCTGTCCACACTCGATCCACACTATCGCCATGCCTCAGCAAACAAGCCCGCCCGATCCGGTCTCGCGCCGGTGCAATTTCATCCTCGGCATCACGGAAGACGCTGCCCTCGATCGCGTCGTGCGAGACGAAGCCGAGACCCTGAAGAAGTGGGGCGTGGAGCCGTCTCGCTCGTCCGTGGTGCGGTGGCTCATCGCCGACGCAGACAGGCGCATCCGTGAGCGGAAAGACGAGGAGAAGCGGGCGAGGATCGCGAAGGGCGAGCCGCGGAAGGGGAAGGCGTGACCATGGGGCACGCAGCAAAAGATGTTGCACACGTGCGCACACGCGATGCCATGGAACGATCGGAATTGATCGCGCGCGAGAGGCGCATTGGCGATCTCGCCGAGCGTCTTGCGTGCTCCGCGGTCGGAGCGTCAACCGGACACCCGATCGGCTCCGCGAAGTGGAGCGAAGTCATCTTCGGCGCCGCGGCGGAGCTAATCGCCGTTCGCGACGCGAGAGCCAGGAAGGCAGGCGGATAACCGATGAGCGAGGCAGAGTACAGAGAGCTAATTAGGTGGCTCGTCGACGAGGCTGACCACTGCGAAACGCTGTCGACGGTCGCCGTGGATCACGATGAGTCCATGCGTCGAAATGGCATGGCGAAGGCTTACGACGATGTCAGGGAGCGAATCAAAAAGATTCGTTCAGATCGATGAATAGAATTGATGTACTCGGAAACTTCTCAGTGACAGGCGTGACATGAGCGGCGGATGCGATCGAGAAAGAGAGACGCTTGTGGGGCCTCCGGAGACGCCTCTTGAGGCAGCGGCACGGCGCGTAAGCGAAGCCGTTGCTAAGGAGCGCGAGGCCAAGGCTGAACGTGAGCGGGCCGAGGCCGCACTATTGGAGCTAGCCAGAGGGTGATTGGCAAGCGCCGCGGCGCTCATACATTGAGCGCAGAAGACATTTCAGATCTCATGCAGTGCCAGATCGCGAACGCTCGCGAAGAGCTGGAGCTGGCACAAATCATTGCCGCGAAGCG
>JAJRCO010000239.1 GCA_028678905.1 Methanomicrobiales archaeon | reverse complement strand
CTCTTTCTCCTTTTCTTCTTCCCTTTTCCGGTCACTGGTGATATCGTGGCCGGTACCCTGGATCTCCGCCACCATCCCGTCGTCCCCGAACCTCGCAAGGTAGGTCCAGTCCTGCCACCGCACTTCCGGATCAGTTCCTTCTGCGGGGAAGAGGGCACGTATCTGACACCGGGTGAAAGGAATGTCCTTCGAGAGCGAACTGACACCTTCCCGCACGATGGTGATATCTCCTGGGTGAACGAAAGTCAGGAAATTTTTACCACCGATGGATTCGTAGGGAAGCAGGTGCGAACGGGTATAGGCCGGGTTGGCATAGGTAAGAGAGAAATCCGGTAGAAAACGGCAGATTAGTTCGGGCTGGTCCTCCACGATCCCCCGGTAGCGGGCCTCCTGCTGTTCCAGCATCTCCTGGTATCTTTTACGGGCGGTGATATCTTCCAGGATCAGGGTGGTGCCCTGGGTGCCATCCTCGAACGCGGTAGGTACCTGCCTGACCCGGAAGTCATGCTCCTCTCTCTGCAGAACGCAGCGGATTTCCGTGTCTCCGGTCGCGGATTCCTTGCCTTGCAACGCACAAAAAAGCGGATTGTCCACCTCTCCGATCAGTTTTCCCAGCAGATCCGCCTTTTCTACCCTCAGGAGAGAGAGAACCGGTTCGTTTACCTGGAGAACCCGCTGCTGATCGTCCAGCATGATCACCAGATCGGAGGAGAATTCGAGCATTCCCGAGATAGGCACCAGGTGGGAGAGGTGGAACACCTTGGCCGAACCGATGCTGTTCATCTCCACCTGACCGGAGATGAGCAGCAGATCCAGGTACTTTGCCATCAGGTTCCGGTTCATCTTCATTTTGGAGGAAAGATCGGAGATGGTCAATCCCTTGGGATGCAGCTTGAGGAGGTGTTTTATCCGGTCAACCTTGCTCTGATCGAGGACGCCCATGAAGAGTCGTTCTCCCCGTAGGACTATAATGATGTCGACCCTTCCCCGGTGACCGGAGGATGAGGCAGTGGGCCGATCTTCTGGAATTCATGAATATACGGGCTTCGTTTCGCGATAAAATTAAAATTGATGTTTTAAGGAAGGGAAAATATTTAAATAATTTAAATATAAATAACCACTTGCCCCATTGTGAGGCGAATTCTGCACGTCCGCGAAAGGACCAATCTGTTCTCAATGCGGGCAGGGGAGAGATGTAAAGGTCTCGCCCCTTCCATCTTTCAATGGCTACGTGGTGGAGCTCAGCGCATTCCTGCCGGTGTCCTCAAACATAGACAGGGTGGTCTGACGCTCCACGAGCAGGGTCCGCAGCATCGCACTCTCCTCAATGAACCGGGGCAGGGAGAGGGAGAATCCTGCCTGGGTGCTCTGCAGAGCAGTCCGCAGGTCTTCATGCTCCCGCGGGGCCTGGAGCATCGCACTGCGGACGTTTTCCCGTACATTGAACACTCCCAGCGGGATATATCCGCGGTTGGCCTCCCGCAGCACGATCGCACCTGCCTGCTTCTTTTCCCTCTGAAGGGCTTCCAGGACCGCCATCTTGCAGGAGTAATAACATCCCCCTACCGAGGAGTACTCGGTCTTTCCCCGGAACCCCTCGCGATCGGAGAACACCATCTCCTCGTTGCCCAGGATGTGTAAAAAGGCCTCCGTCCACTCATACTGCCAGGGAGTAGGAAGCAGGATCACCACATAGCGGTTGTTTAGACTCGAGAATTCCCGGACCTGGTAGGTATCGATCACCGGGTATGTCTTCACCTCTGAGAGCAATCGATTGGCGATGGCGGTATCACAGGCCGTGATAGACCACCGGGTGGGGACCAGTCTCCGACCCGCCCCCCGGCCCATCGTTCCCACAGAAAACGCCTTCTGGATACTGGAGAACGGGACTCCCCGGCAGTGGAGGCCGAGGATGGCCTCGCGGGCCTTCAGGTCCGTATCGTAGTAGACCTTCTCCAGGTCCCGCTGCCACTGCACATTCCCGATATCCACCCGCTCGAGCGTGGCACTGGGCCCATAGGGAGTGTGCTCTCCCCCGGTGAACGAGGTACCCCGGGGAACCCCCTCAAACACCGCCTCGCTTTCGATGGACGAAGAAGAGAGCGAGATCTCCTGAAGGGTGTGCACCAGGCGGTGATCGAGGTCTGCCACGTCGACCAGGTGCTTTCCCCGGACCAGGTTCAACCGGTACCCGATGATCTCCTCCTGGGATATCTGGCCCGGGATCCAGGACTCCGGCGTATCCATAATGCGGGTGTCGCCGGCAAAAGGGGTGATCATTGGACCTGCGTACACCCGGGGATAATTCCAGCTACCCACGAAAACCGACGGCGGGGAGCTCCCCTCCACCTCCTTCCCCACCTGCACCGAGCGCATATTCAGCTGCGAGGTGATTCTCTTCAGGTAGGCCCCCTTGCCTCCGATCATTGCTCAGCAGTTATTCGCCAGCGGTCTTAAAGACGTGCCGGTCGTGCCGTGAAAGTGTTCCGGTAACCTACATATAGGCGGGCCGAGATAACCCCTTTCGGGACCAGCTGTGCCAACCGATCCTGTCTGTTACCTGGAAGTGGAGGAGGAAGATGCCCCTTATACCGCGGAGTACCGGGGTACGACCTACTATTTCTGCACCGATTTCTGCCGGAAGAAGTTCCTGGAGAATCCGGCGAAATACGCGAAGCTTGCAAGCAATATCAAGGTCGATCCGGGCGCATCCTGCTAGGATCCCCGGGTAGTACTTCGTCCATGCTGCCGCTCCGATAGCCCTCCAGATCGAGGGTCACATAGATGATCTCGCCTTTCAGCGCCTCCACCAGGGTTTTCCTGTACGCCAACACTAATTCCATGTCCTTCTCTTCGACCTCGATGCGGGCGATAATCCCGTGAAGCCGCACCCGCACCCGGTCCACTCCCCAGGAGCGGACCGTCTCTTCCGCACGGTCAATCAGCCCCAGCCGGGCCCGGGTCACCTTCTCCCCGTACGGAATGCGGGTGGCGAGACAGGCGGATGAAGGCCGGTTCCAGAAATCTAGACCTTTTGTGTGGGCAAGGGACCGGATATCCTCCTTGGTCATCCCCGCCTCCACGAAAGGATGCAGGATGCCTTCCTCCGTGGATCCCCGGATGCCCGGGCGATATTCCTGAAAGTCAGAGAGATTCAGCCCGTCTGCGACCTGCCGGAATCCCCATTCCCGGGCCTGTTCTTTCAGGAGCCTGGCCGCATACCGCTTGCATGTGTAGCAGCGGTCCGCCGGGTTGGACCGGAACCGGCGCAAGCGCAGCACCGGAAAGGGGAGGGATACGCAGAAGAGTCCGTATTTTTCGGAGAGCGTGCGGGCTTTCCGCCTTTCGTTGCGGGAGGAAAGCGGGCTGTCCAGAAAGACGCAGCGGGATCGCTCTCCGAGGACCTCCCGGGAGATAAGGGCAAGGAGGGCGGAGTCCACTCCTCCGGAGAACGAAACCAGCAGCGATCCCTGGTCGGAGAGGTACTCCCGCAACCGGGCTTCCTTCTCTTCCAGGATCCTGTCTTTCTGCCGGGACATGAAGATCGAGTCCTCACTTTCCGCCAAGCAGGGACGGAGGCGGAGTGATGGGGCAGTGTTCGAGGTCCACCTCGCTCACCAGGGTCTTCAGATAGGAGACCCCTAGTGCCCCCACGCTTACCACCGCCTGGAGGGCTACGTCGAAATCCTCGATGGAGAAACCGGCATGGTAGGGAAAGATGTACTTGGTGACCGCGTAGCCGGTTACCCTTCCCCGCGCGATGATACGGGAAAACCCGGTGATCGGTGTACTGAAAGCGCGGGTCAGTTCAAAGACGGTGTGAGTATCACCGGTATCATAGATTTCGTTTAACCGTTTGACCGCCTGTTCACTCGTGACGGAAAGGTGCAGGGCGATGATCGTGTACGAGGCATTGGGTGGGTTCTGGATGATCAGGGGAAAACTACCGAACCGGATCCAGAATCCCCACTCGGTCCCACGATCCACCTCCTGCACGATCTCTATACCCAGGTCGGAGAGAAATACCTTCAGGAGTTCTTTCACTTCTTTGACCGTCCGTTTCTCGGTGACGTTCTCCATCCATTCCTAAAGTGCCCTTTTCTTCTATATAAGCAAGGTCAGCTGAATTTTTTTTCCGGGACCCGGGGCAATCCAGGGGAGTGTATTCCAGTCTTCCGGCCACCGATCAGGGTTCCAGGCTCTTATCGATGGTGTCCCGCACCTTTTCCCGAAGGGAGGGGATGGTGCGGACGTCCTGGACCCTATCCATACCATCCACCAGCACTTCGCCGGACGGACGGATGCCCAGATTGCGCATATAAGCGTGGACAGTGGCTTCTAGACAGGAAAAATTATCCAGCCCGGTCCTCCCGGCAACCGAGAAGAGTAGTCCTCTGCGGGTGCTAGTATCCTGGCTCAGCAGGCGCTTTGCATGATAGGCCTGGCAGCGATCCATCAGGAGCTTCAGGCCTGCCGGCACGGTCATCGTATACACCGGTGTGCACAGGACCACCAGGGTAGCATCATGGAGAGAAGAGATGACCATTCCCATGTCGTCATCGTAGATGCAGTACCCGGTGTTGTAGCACTGGTAGCAGCCGATACAGTGATGGATGTCCAGGTCGTGGGGGAACAGTACCTGAGCGGTCTTCCCCTTATCCTGTGCACATTTCACCGTCCATTCGGCAAGGATGCTGCTGTTCCCTTCCCCTCGCGGGCTTCCCTGCAGTACAACCACATCGGTGGATGAGTACCGAAATACCCGTGGCCGGGGGAGCGGGTGCGTCACGAGAAACTGCTGCGGGTCATTGCGGAGACTTTCCTGCCATGCCTCCGCCCGGGCTCGCGCGATGCGCTCCGCATGAAGAGTCGACAACGGGGCATATTCATAGGTATTGGTGCGGAATACCGCCCGCAGTACGGTTCCTTCGAGGACCGACAGAACGTAGCGGACCATGCCTGGATAAACGTCGGAATAATCCTCCTTTTCCAGAAGAAGCGTGTAGGCCGTGTCGATGGCCGGGATCTCAGTCCGCAGGAGTTCGGTGGGCATCATGTACATACATACCTAACTACATACTTACATACATATTGAGTTCTTCACCTTCAACCCATTCTTCGATCTCCCGTGGATCCCCTGCCGGTGGAGATAGGACCGGATCGGTCATGACCGGTCAAAGTAAATATTTTTTCCGGACGCTTTAAGCGGGATTCCGATGCAGATCACACACCCTTTCATCCATTCCAGCCGGAGAGCGGCCAGCCCGACCGAGAACTGAACCCTGTTGTCCACGCTATGCAGTGCCGCCGTCTTCACCGCAGACCCCACCGCGATGCCCAGATCGATCACCCGGATGGCGCAGCAGGGCCCCTTCATCTCCATCTGCTCTATCCCAATATGCTCGTAGCAGAGCATCTCCTGACAGGTGGGGAACCCGCATGCCCCGCAATCCAGCCCCGCCGTGGGCTCCTTTTTTAACCCGATGAGCACACAGGCATCGCTTACCTGCAGGGTTCCCGCGTCGCGGAGAAAGAATCCCCGTTCCTGCGCCTCCCCGATACGCCTCATCTCATGGGCAAGCAGAGAAAGATCCTCCTGTTTCACCACCCGGATTACCAGATTGTCCATTCCCCGCGCCTTGGGAGCCGTCCGGGCCGACAGCGTCATCAGGTGCGCCACTATCTCCACTGCCCGCTCCTCGACCTTTTCATTCATCAGGTACCACCTGAAGTTTCTTTCTTGTTAATCCTATCTCGGATCGAAATATCAACACGCTTTAATCCTGTACATCCTACAAGCTGATTGATTACGTCATGCATTCGGGATCGAAGCAGAGATCGGGCCAACCGGTCATTCTGTGCGGTATTATCATCGGATTTCTGCTCCTGACCGCCTTTATCTCCGGGTGCACCAGCGAACAGAAAGGAAACGTGAAATACATCCAGGACGGCATCGACCAGTACAACGCGGGCAACTTCAAGGACGCCCTCTGGTCGTTCGAGCGCTACCTCATCGACGATGAGAACAGCACCACCGCCGGTTTCGCCTGGGGATGGAAAGGGATCACCTATGAGGAGCTGGGAAAATACGACCAGGCACTGACCTGCATCGACCGGGCCATTCAGATCACCCCCGATGACCCCGTCCTCTGGAAGGCCCGGCAGAGGATCCTCCTACAGCTCGGCCGTCCCGATGAGGCGGCCTGGGCAGAGCAGAAGGCAGCGAGCCTGCAGAACCCCTCCGCATCGCCTCTGCCCACCTTTACCACCCTTCCTCCGTCTCCCACCCCCACCCTGTCTCCCTTTACCGAGAGGGATCGTACCTACGTAACGCTCGCCCGGAACCAGACCGCCCGGCTCTCCGAACTCTCCCTGCAGGCCTCAACCCTGGCCCCGTCCGAGTATCAGGCGCATGGGTCCCTGTTCAGCAGTACGACGAACCGATTCTCCCTGGAGGTAGAGAGGGCGAAGCCGGACGATCTCCTGCTGATTCAGTCCTGGAGGCAGTACCAGGACGCCCTCCGGCGGTTCAGCAAGGCCGGGGCTTACGAAGAACAGGCGGGAAAAGACTTCGCAGCGAATAACTTCACCGGGATGAGTACCTCCCTCCAGGATACGGTACTCTGTATGGAAGAGGGAAATACAGCCCTGACACTGACAATGGAATTGATCGATCAGAGCGGATTTTCCGAGTGAGACAGGAGATATTATTGTCTATCAAGGATAGAGGACGAACCGCTTCTTCCTTCTTTGCATTCTTTTAACCGGGAAATCGTCCGAACCGCACGAAGTCCAGGTTGACCAAGGAATTGCGAGGACCTCTTTAGCGGCCGGAATGGTGAAAAGGATCCAAACAAGGCTTCACCTCATTTTTCTGGATTTCTTCTCCCGGAAACGAAGTTATTGGGACTCTACTCTCCTATTCTCCCTGCGGACGTATCTTCCGATGACTGCTCCCACGACCAGGCACAGCGCCCCGGTGAAGGAAAAGGCCAGCAGGAAATCGTTCCCGGAAAACTGCACGATCACTCCGGCCAGGAAGGGAAGGAGGGACATCCCGGAATAAGTAGAGATATTGAACAGTCCCATTGCGGCGCCCTGGGGGATGCCGATGTCGGCGAGGAACGCCATCTGGGAGATGATCACCACACCGGCCAGCGCTCCCACCAGGACGAAGCCCAGGGGATGGAAATAGCAGAGCAGGACGCCCACGGCCATCAGGAGAGAGGAAACGCGGATGGCCGGCACGGCCGGAAGATGGATATGGGCGGCGACCAGGACGGTGATGAAGGTCGCCGCGTACATCAGCCCGATCTCCAGGGAAAGCACGGTGGGGGCTCCTCCGGTGAAGGCGGGATAGAGGGCACTGACCACCCCTGTCGCTCCCAGAAGGACCAAGGCAGAGGCATAGAGCCAGTGATGGGTGAGTCCTTCCTCCAGCAGACGCAAGGCACCGGCCCGCACCATCTTCCCTTCGCGGATCATGAACAGGAAGAGGAACGCGAATAACGCGAAGATCGTAAACAGCAGGATCCCTCCCCGCACTGTTCCGGTCAGATCCGCAAACCAGCCTCCCCCGGCCAACCCGATAACCAGCCCCAGGTTCAGGGCGGCCATGAAGTTACCGCTCAGCTGTTCATGGTCTTCCCGGGAATTCACCCAGGACATGGCAGCCGGGATGAACAGGCCTGCCCCGATCCCCTCGAGCAGCCGGCTGCCGAGCACCGCGAAGGGCTCGCTCATGAACAGGATGAGAATTCCCGAAAGCACAGTGAGTACGAGACCGGCCCGGATGAACAGAACCCGACCGTAGCGGTCCGAGTAGATTCCCGCCGGCAGCACGGTCACCAGGGCGCCGAAGAAATATGCGGCAAAGATGGCTCCCTGCAACGCGGTACTCTCCTCAGCGAACGAGGGCAGGACCGGGACAATGGCGTTGGAAAGCGCCATCACCGCAAAAACGGCGACGAGGAGTGGTACTCTCTGGCGCATTTAGATCAGGCGGTAAGTCTCCAGGTTCATAGGAGAATGGGTCACGATATGGAACCGCTTGTAGATGGAACTCGCCAGGTCGATGGTCTTGTTCTCTTCTCCGTGGACGGTGAAGATCTTCTCCGGGCGAGGCTGGATATGGGAGATATAGTTGATCAGCTCCCGCCGGTCAGAGTGGCCACTGAACCCGTCCACGGTCACGATCTCCAGGTTGATCACCATGGATTCGCGGGAACCCAGTGGGATCTCCCGCCAGCCCTTCTGAATCCTTCTTCCCACCGTGCCCTCCGCCTGATACCCTACGAATACCAGGGCATTCTTCTCCTCCGGGGCGAGGGCCTTGAGATATTCGATCACTGGCCCGCCGTTCAGCATGCCGCTGGTGGTGATGATCACACAGGGATCTCCGGAAATCACCTTCTCCCGCAGATCGGAGGAGTCCACCGACACGAAGCAGGGAGCGAGGAAGGGATTGTACCCGTCGCGGAAGATCTGGTTACGTAGGTCGCTGTTCAGATACTCTGGATAGGTGGTGTGGATAGCCGTCGCCTCCCGGATCATCCCGTCCAGGTAGATGGTCACTTTCGGGATCTTGTTGAGGCGCATCCCTTCTTCCAGGGCGAGCATCACCTCCTGGGAACGGCCCACCGAAAAGGCCGGGATGAGGACCTTACCCCCACGGCCAAGGACGGTGTTCACGACCTCATAGAGACGCTCCTCCGCCTCCCGGCGGGGGGGCTGCATATCGTTGCTGCCCCCATAGGTGCTCTCGATGAACAGGGTTTCCAGGCGGGGGAAGTTCACCGTGGCCGGGCTGAACAGGCGGCTCTTGCTGTAATTGAAGTCACCGGTGAACGCCACATTGTACAGTCCGTCACCGATGTGGAAATGGGCGATGGCCGAGCCCAGGATATGGCCGGCGTTGTGGAAGGTGAGTTTGATATCTGGGGCGATGTCGGTCACGCTGCCGTAATTGAGGATGATACTATGTTTGACGAAGGTCTTTACCTCGTTCGAGCTGTAGGGGACCCGGTTCTCTTCCTTACTAAGGATCTCCAGGTAGTCCAGCTGGAGCATGGCCGCAAGATCGCGGGTGGAGGGGGTACAGTAGACCGGGCCCTCGAACCCGTACTTGAACAGCAGAGGGATCAGGGCGCAGTGGTCGAGGTGGGCATGGGTGAGCACTACCGCGTCCAGCTGGCTGATGGGATTGATCTCTGGCACATAGAGGTAGGGCGTGCCGTTGGACGAACCCGGCTTCTCCCCGCAGTCCACTAGGATCTTGCTCGCCGGAGTGGAGAGAAGGAACGCAGCCCTTCCCACCTCCCGGCAGCACCCGAGCATGGTCACCCGGGCCCACTGGTCCTTGCTGGTTACCTCACGGTGGATCCGTCTCCCGGTGGTGCGGAGGAAGCTTTTCCGCTCCTCGTTCACCGCCCGCAGGTACTGGCGGATCTGCTTCACCGTGCTGCTCTCAATGGGGGGTGTGCGGACCACCTTGGGGGTCCAGCCTATGGCCTTGGAGATCTCCCGCAGTGTGGCCCCGTTCTTTCCGATCACCACCCCGGGTTTCTGGGCTTCGATGAGCACCTCACCGGTGTCCGCATCGAAGTAGATATCGGTGATCCCTCCCGATTCGGGGACCACCTGGCGTATCTCCGCCGCCGCCTTTTCGGGGTCTTCCAGGACATTGGGGCGCACAACGATGCGTTTCCGCAGGTCCCGGGCAAGGGTCTTGATCAGATCCGGTTCATCGGCAAATTTCTTCGGTTCATCCGTATAGATGACCAGTTCCGGTCCTTCGAACTCCACCTGAGAGACGGTGATGCCTTCCGGTACCAGCGCATTGACTTTTGCCTTAAGTTCTTTCAGTCTATCCTCAATACTCATTCAAAATCGTCCCAAAAAAGATTATGTGGCCACGGTTTTTGCGGGCATCTTTACTGTTAGTTCCTCATATTTTTCGCGGGTGATTACAACCACTGAGATATTTTCTCCCGAACCGATGTCCCGGCGCATCGCCGCTTTCAGCGCACGAGTGGCCAGGTCGACGGCTTCCTGCTCGGTCATGTCGGTACGATACTGGTCTTCCAGCACTCCGTAAGCGACCGGGGAGCCGGACCCGGTAGCCACGATCTCCTCTTCCCGGGTGGCCCCTCCCATCGCGTCTACTGAGAACAGGGCGGATCCGGAGGCGTCCACTCCTCCCACCAGCAGCTGGACAAAGTAGGGGTAGTACCGATTCTGGTTCAGGTAATTGGAAAGGAGGGTCGAAGAGGCTGCGACCGTAATGGGTTTTCCCCTGCGGACCTGATAGAGGTTGCATTCCACGTTCATCAGCCGGGCCATCTGCTGGGCATCGCCTACGCCGCCGGCGGTGGTCATCCCGATGCGGTCGCTGATCTGGTAGACCTTTTTCGCCTTCCGGCTCGCCACCAGGTTTCCCATGGTCGCCCGCTGCTCGGTGGCCAGTACCACACCATCCTGAAAGATAATCCCGATGGTGGTAGTCCCTTTTAAATACTGGGGTGCATCTTCCTGCATAGCAAAAACCTCAATATCGAAGGTGATTCCTTCTGAAAAGTGTTTTTCCGGACATAACAAGGACATATTTACTGATAAAGGTTATGTTAAGACCGGTTACCGGCACAGGGCACCGATGAGATCCCGGTCGTAGAGGACGGATACCAGTTTCCGGTCACTGTTTACGATGGGTACCTGGTCCACCCGGGCCCGCCGCATTTTCAGGGCGCACTCACTCACCTCGGTGTTCATGGTCACGTTGATCACGTTCTTGATCATCGCAGTCTTGACCGGCCGGTGGGGCAGTTTCACCCGGGAGACCCCATAGGTGAGGGTGTGCAGATCCCGGATGCTCTCCCAGGTCCATTCGTCATCATCGGTGCCGTTGGAGAAGTCGCTGGTCTCCACGCTGTCTTCGATGGAAGAGTGGCGGATAAGGTCACGTTCCGAGATAATTCCGGAGAGCCGCCCCTCATCGTCAAGGATGGGGATCGCATCAAGGCCGGAGATCTCCATGACCCTCCCTACCAGGGAGAGGGGAGTCTCTTCCCAGAGAGCAAAGGCTGGTCGGGAGTTGAACTCCTTGATCTCGGTTTTGATCTTCAGCTGGGCGATGGCGTTAATCAGATCGGCGATGGAGAGGAGGCCGACGAGGATTTTTTTCTCCACAACCGGGAGACGTCGGATGTGATGGGTGACCATGAGACGGGCCGCCTCCTCGAGGTCTGCGTCCGGAGAGATGGTGATGGGGTCGGCGGTCATGAGGAGCCCGATCTGAGTCTCCTCCGACTTGGTCAGCATGTCCTTGCGGGTGATGATCCCGATGATTTCCTTGTTCTTCAGAACGGGTACTCCACTGATACCCGTCCGCTTCATGATCTTGAGGATGTCGTCCCGGTTTCCCGGTATCTCGACACTCACGACGTCCTTGGTCATGAAGTCGCGGACGAACATGGCTATCCTCTCACCACCATGGTGGTGATCGTGCTGTACTTGACCACATAGGAACTGACACTCCCCAGAAGGAGGCGGTCGATCTGGGTTTTGCCGTGGGACCCTACTACCACCAGATCGGCGGCAGCTTCCTGGGCTACCTTGAGGATCTCATTCCCCGCATGCCCTTCCCGCAGGTACGTCTGCGCGGTGACCTCCATCTCGGCGGCTTTCTTCTTTGATTCTCCGAGAGCCTTCTCACCTTCGGCTTTCAGCATCCCGTAGATCACTTCCCAGGTGTTGTCCATGGGAATAGAAGAAAAGAGGCCGGTCTCGATCACGTAGATCACGTGCACCTCTGCGCCCCAGGTCTTGCCCATTTCCAGTGCCATATCACGGGCTTTTTCACTGGTTTTGGATCCATCAATGGCAACGAGGATCTTCCCAAACATGTCGTATCCCCAAAACTAGATGTTCGTTATTTATTCGTATCTGGCAGATAAAACGTTTTCCAAAAAATCCATCTCACCCACTCTTTTTATCAGTGTTGTGCGAAGATCGCGGCTGAAACGCAGTATTCCGCGGGTTGTGTCCACGCAGAAAAACCGGGCCGGTGCACCGGCATCGATGTACCAGGGAGTGGAGAGGATCCCGGCACCGCCTGTGG
>JAJRCO010000090.1 GCA_028678905.1 Methanomicrobiales archaeon | reverse complement strand
TTACAAATTCCGACTTCCTCGTAGAGAGATTACGTAAAAAAAAGTGAGCTAGAAATTGGCCGAGGTTGGTGTAATTTTCCTTCTTGTTTCATTCTTCAGAGGGTCACGGGAACACGTCTCTGATCTCCCCCCGTCCAGCCTTTATTTTCCAGTTCCGGCAGGACTTTTGGCACTAATTCAGCAAAAACAGAACCTTTATTATAGGAATCCTTCAATTCTTTGCCCATTCGGCTTTCGAGGGGCTGAACCGGAGCTGAAAATAACTGCTAATAGCACTTATTGGAAGGTAAATCTCCATCCGGATGCCCTTTAGTATCTGGAATGAGGGGACACCAGCGATTTGATCTAAACCGGATCATCATTCAGGGTAAAAAGGACCTCACAGGAAATACACTCTGATCTCTCAAATCCAGTCTCCGTTTTCGCATTCCGGCAGGACTTTTGGCACTAATTCAGCAAAAAACAGACCTTTGTTATAGGAATCCTTCAATTTTCTGTCCATTCGGCATCTGGAACCGGACCGAAGCTGAAAATGACCGTTAATAGCCCCTCTTGGGGGGTAAATCTCCGGTTCAATGACCTGGAGAAGGGGAGGGGTAAAGGGTAAAAATCCCTGTTTTGGATAATAGTCGTTTCCAGAACTGGTGCGAGAAACTGAGTTCGGTAAGCCCGACCCGGAAGAACCATTCTTCGCCATAATTGGAGAGGACGGGCATTCTTTTTTCCCACTTCACAAAATACCGTGTGCCGGAGTTTCACCACCCTAAAGACTCTGGCCGGATCTACATAAAATCTGCAAGCCCGAGCTGCTGCTGCTTCTCCTCGCCGAAGGTGGAGGTGATTGCAAGGTCGAGCACCTCGACACGCTGCTTGGTATATTCAGATACTTTGTATTTTCTGCAGATCTCACGGGACATTTCAAGGTATTTTTTGACCGAACCCTCATGCACGGTAGGGATGATGTTGCCATTACAGATACCCCTTCCCTTGAACCTCATGCATTTCCCGGCAAGGGGCATCCGCCGGTAGCTCGCGTTACACTTGGTACACCGGAACTTCTGTTTGGAGAATGCGGAGAGGTTGCCCATCAGGTCACGGATGAAGTGGGTAGTCAGTACCCGTTCGGCAACATCATCGGCATCGACTGCCTGTATCTTTTCGGCAAGGGCAAGCTCGGCTTCAAGCTTATCAGTCATGGTTTTTAACTGAGTGTACATGGATTCAATCGGCCCAGCCGAAATATCCGACGTGTCATGAGTGAAACGGAATCCTTCGAGCTGCGCAGGAGTCCCAACTCTCTGTTCAACCCGATCGATGAGCTTGGTTATCATCTTAGGTTCAGTACAGGTGAGCGCTCCAGTGTAAAGTTCCAGAGGATAATGATCACAGACATCGATGTTGAGAGATTCCTTGTCGATCTCCGCGGGATCGATCCTGCTCGTAAGTACCAGGGGAGCATCCATGGAACCTCCCCGGTTCTGGGGAAGAAACGAGCGGGAGAAATTAATCAGGCCATCGAGAAGGAGCATAATGCAGTCCTCATCGCCATCGCACTGTCCGGTAAAGATCCCATTTGCCACGAGTGTGTGATCATCTGCTACAGTAAGACAATATACCCGCTCTTCAACGGAGGGTATAGCGTCAATTGACTGTATGTGGTCGGCAATCACGTTGATACCTTCAAGGACCGGAAGCGCATCACCGGCTTTAAGCTCCATTGCCCGGATCTTTCTGAGGTACGCTGTATCCCATACAAGCATCGCATGATCGGGTGTAACAACTATCTCCTTTCCAAGACGTGTCCTGAACTGGAGGAGTGTAGCCGGCGAACGGTGGATGGATACGGAGGTGATCCTGCGGAGATGCATGATCCCGCCGGTATCTACAGTACGGGTGAAATACGGCTGTGCCGGATCGGAATAGTAGGTCCCGAGCCTGTCAATGCCCGGCCGGCCTACATCAAAATTTTCCAAGACAAATTTGCGCAGGGAAGTTTTTTTCCAGTGCCTGCCATCATATACTTCGATCTCAGTATCGCCATAGAAACAGTTCCGCCGCTTGGCGGCATGGAAAAATGGGTGGGCATACCCGACATTTGCCCTCGTGAACCCAACTATCCGGGCGAGGACTCCGGCACTCGTGTGTGGCGCAAGTCCGATGACGAGATGCCCGACCAGGTCTTCGGATTTTTTAACATTGTAGAAGGGTTCCAGTCCATAACATTTCACAAGAAGGTCGTCCATGAACTGTGCAACATTCACCATGTACTCAGCACAGGAATCTGAGATGAGCAGATCCTGCGGGCGCAATTCCACGATCTGGGAGCCGTTCTGGAGATCGTATCCACGATAATCTTTTACATATCCAAGGGAGCGGAGTCTTTCAACAGGGACCTTGACCTCATCCGGACAGATATGCGTGAGTGGCAGGTCGATCATGTCAAACCGGGTCGTCCCGTCCTTGAAAACGAAGATATCCCGGATAGCCCGAAGGATCCCTTTCTCCATCGCCTCTACAGTTTTTTCCCGGGATATTACTCCTTTTACCCCCTTGACAAGGGCCACGCTGTCGGGTCTGAGTCCCAGGCGCTCCATTGCCTTTGCATACTCTCCTTTCATGTTCAGGGTTACTCTCTGGCTGCAGGTTGTCGGCACATCACACCCGGGACAGCGCTCCATCAATGTCTCTCTTCCGCATTTAGGGCAGGTCGTAATGGCAATTGTGTGAGCCCCGCATTTCTCACAGCGGTTGGTGTAGGTGATCTCCTGGCATTCCGTGCAACGTCGCCTCCCGACTTCAATCTCAATGATGCCTCCTTCTTTCTGAAAATCGATCTCCGTGTTGTTTGCATCAACTTCAGCGGTATGACTGGAAGCGGACTGGAATGATCGGCGCGATCCCCCGGAATCGCCAAGCGGGAAGAGCACATGCGGTGGGGGGTTCATCTTCCTTGGTTTGGACTTCCCTGGTCTTCCCATACGCCCGCCAATCCGGGTGCCTGCCCG
>JAJRCO010000302.1 GCA_028678905.1 Methanomicrobiales archaeon | reverse complement strand
GGCCCGGACTGTGGAGGACGTGGCTCTGCTGATGCGGGTGATCAGCGCCTATGATCCGCGTGACTCTACCGCGGCGCCCAAACCCTTCGATCACGTCCCCTCTGCGGAGATCGACGGAGTGTGCATCGGAATACCGGAAGAATTCTTTGGAGAGGGAGTAGACGCGCGGGTGGCATCAACTGTCTATCGTGCGATCGAAAGTCTGGAGGAGCAGGGGGCAGAGGTGATCGAATGCCGCATGCCCAGCATGAGGTACGCCCTCGCCGCCTACTACACCACCTGCATGTCGGAAGCAAGTTCCAATCTGGCCCGCTTTGATGGGGTCCGTTACGGGCTCCCCGCCGATTTCAGGAAACACTGGCATCACGCGTTCCAGGAAGTGCGCAAGGAAGGTTTTGGCAAGGAAGTCCGGCGGAGAGTGATGCTGGGAACCTTTGCCCTCTCTTCCGGATATTATGGGAAGTACTACCTCAAGGCACAGGCGGCACGGAAGAATGTGCGGGCGGATTTTGCCCGCCTCTTTACAGAGGTCGATCTCCTGGCGGGGCCCACCATGCCTACGGTTGCCTTCCGCCTCGGTGAAAAGAGCGACCCGCTCTCCAGTTACCTCGCAGACATCCTCACCGTGCCGGCGAACCTGGCGGGGATCCCGGCCATCTCGGTACCCTGCGGGACGGTGGAAGGACTGCCGGTGGGTCTCCAGCTGATGGGGAGATACTACGACGATGAGCGGGTGCTGGACGCCGCCTTCGCGTACGAGCAGGCCGCCTCGGGAGGTGCCTAGAGTGGGCGTGATCATCGGCCTTGAAATCCACACCCAGCTCTCGACGCTTTCCAAGCTCTTCTGCGGCTGCTCCACGGATTACCGGAATGATGGGCCCAATACCCACGTCTGTCCCATCTGTATGGGTCTTCCGGGATCCCTTCCCCGTGTCAACCGGAAAGCGGTAGAGTATGCACTGAAAGTGGCCAAAGCCCTGCACTGCGAGGTGCTGGAAGAGGCCGAATTCGCGCGGAAAAATTATTTCTACCCGGATCTGCCCAAGGGATTCCAGATCACTATGTACGACCGCCCTCTAGGCGTGAACGGCTACATCGAGATCGAAGGGGATGAAGGAGGGGAGAAACGGATCCGCATCACCCGGGTCCATCTGGAGGAGGACCCCGGCCGGCTGGTGCACATGGGAGGAGCAGATCGCCCTCGCTACGCCCTGGTCGACTACAACCGCAGCGGCATTCCACTGCTCGAGATCGTGACCGACCCGGACCTGCGATCTCCCCGGGAGGCACGTCGGCTGCTGAACATCCTGCGGGCGACCTTGGAGTATCTGTCGGTGTTTGACGGGGACCGCGAGGGAGCGCTGAGGGTGGACGCCAATATCTCCCTGGAGGGGTACTCCCGGGTCGAGATAAAGAATATCTCCTCCTACAAGGGGGTGGAGAAGGCCCTTACCTTTGAGATCACCCGCCAGAAGAGCCTGATCCGGCGTGGCCAGACCGTGGACCGGGAGACCCGCCATTTCCAGGAAGCACGGGGAATAACCACCTCCTCGCGAAGCAAGGAGGCTGAACAGGACTACCGGTATTTTCCGGAGCCGGATCTCCGGCCCCTGCGGGTTCTCGACTGGGTAGACCGCATCACCCTTCCGGAACTTCCCGGGGCAAGACGGGACCGGTTCATGGCCCAGTACGGGATCTCCCTGAACCACGCCCGCACCCTCACCGGCGACCTGCGTCTGGCAGATCTGTTCGAGCGGGTGGCTGCGGTAGACCCGATTCTCGCTGCCACATGGGTCGCGGATACACTGCTGGGGGAGCTAAAGTACCGGGGTATGGGAGTGGTCGATGTGCCCGTTCCACAGTTCGTTGCACTTTTGGATCTGCTGAAAAAAGGACGCATCACCGACAAAGGCGGAGTGGAGGTGCTACGGATCCTGCTCGATCAGGTGCGTCAACACGAACCGGTCGAATCTCCTGCGGCAGTGGTGGAGCGGCTAGGGCTGGGGAAGACCTCTGGGGATGAGTTTGTCCCGCTTGCACGGGAAGTGATCGCGGCAAATCCGGCCGCAGTAGAAGATTACAGGAAGGGGAAGAAAGGGGCACTGAACTTCCTGGTGGGGCAGTTGATGAAGAAGACCAGAGGCAGAGCAGACCCACGGGAGCTCGGAGAGATCCTGGAATCTCTGATTGCCGACCAGGCAGGAGTATAGCCGTGCATCTGATCATTGCCGAAAAAAATATCACCGCACACCGCATCGCCCAGATCCTTTCCGGGGACAAAAAGCTCCTGGTGAGCAACGAAGGTGGTGTACCCACCTACTCCTTCGATCAGACCGTGGTGATAGGGCTCAAAGGCCACGTAGTGGACGTGGACTTTCTCCCCGAGTATGCCGACTGGCGGAGCCCTCAATATACACCCCGCAGCCTGATCGATGCCCCTATCGTAAAGAAGGTCACCGAGAAAAAGATCGTCGCACTCATCCGGAAACTGGGAAAGAAAGCCGATCAGGTCATCATCGCCACCGATTACGATACCGAAGGGGAGCTGATTGGAAAGGAAGCCTGCGAGATCGTGCGATCGGTTAACCAAAAAGTACCGGTTTTGCGTGCCCGTTTCAGTGCCATCACACCATCCGAGATCGCCGCGGCCTTCGGCAATCCCTCCGTACTGGACCTGGCCTTGGCCGGGGCGGGAGAAGCCCGTCAGGCGATTGACCTGGTGTGGGGGGCCTCCCTGACCCGCTTTATCAGTATCGCTGCACGCCGCGGTGGATCCAACATCCTCTCGGTGGGCAGGGTCCAGAGTCCCACTCTGGCGATGATTGTGGATCGGGAAAAGGAGATCGAGACCTTCGTTCCGGTCCCCTACTGGAATCTGCGCATCATCACGGAAAAAGACCAGATGACATTTGAGGCAGAGCACAGTCATGGGCGGTTTGCCCGTGAAGAGGAGGCGACTGCAGCGCGGGACCGGACCGGGGAACCCCTGAGGGTAACTGAGGTGAAGGCAACAGAGAAGCAGGACCGTCCTCCTGCTCCATTCGATACCACCGCCTATATCGTAGCGGCGGGAAGAATCGGGTTCATCGCGGGTAAGGCGATGCAGATCGCCGAAGACCTGTACATGAACGGGTTCATCTCCTACCCCCGCACTGACAATACCATCTATCCGAAAAGCCTCGATCTCTCCGCGATCCTCCGCACCCTTCGTCATACCACCTTCCAGACAGATGTGGCCTGGGTGGAGGCACACCGGCGCCCCGTGCCCACCCGTGGAAAAAAGGAAAGCACCGATCACCCCCCCATTCATCCCACGGGCGCTGCCTCGCGGGAGAACCTCGGGGAAGAACGATGGCGGATCTACGAGCTGGTGGTGCGCCGTTTCCTCGCCACTCTGTCCCCTGATGCCCGATGGATGATGATGAAGATTTCCCTCCGGGCAAAAGATGAACCCTACACAGTCAACGGAAGCCGTCTTCTGGAAGCCGGCTGGCGAAAGGTCTATCCCTACAGCGAAGCCGAGGAACGTCCCGTTCCCCTGCTTTCCACAGGACTCGTCCTTCCGCTGCGGGAAGTGATCCTGGAAGCGAAGGAGACCCAGCCACCCTCCCGCTACAGCCAGAGCCGGCTCATCCAGCGGATGGAGGAGCTTGGGCTGGGCACCAAGAGCACCCGCCATGAGGTAATCGGAAAGCTGCTCTCCCGCCGGTACATCCAGGGAAATCCGGTCCGCCCCACCCTGGTGGGTCGTGCGGTGATCGATGCGCTCGAAGATCACGCCGATGCCATCACCAAACCGGAGATGACCCAGACTCTGGATGCGCACCTGCAGCAGATTAAAGAACGGAAGCGGGAACGGGACGACGTGATCGCGGAGTCTCGCCAGATGCTGCATGAGGTCTTCCGGGAGCTTGAGGAGCACCGGGAGGAGATTGGGGAGGAGATCCAGGAGCGGACGGCCGAAGAGCGGACCCTGGGACCATGCCCGGTCTGTGGCAAACCACTGCGGATCCGCCAGATGAAGGGCAGCGGTCAGTTCATCGGGTGCTCGGCATATCCGGCCTGCACCTTCAATATCAACCTCCCTGGAATGCAATGGGGGAAGGCGGTGCGGATGGAGGTGGTCTGTGAACGTCACGGCCTGCATCAGGTGCGACTGGTCAGGAAAGGGGCCCGTCCCTGGGATATCGGCTGCGCACTCTGCACGCACATCACCTCGCACGCCGAAAGCCTGCGGCTTATCCCGATGATGACCGAGACGCTGCTCTCCCGGCTGCACGCCCAGCACCTTTACACGGTGACTGATCTGACCGCGCAGGGTCCCGAAAAGCTCGGCATTCTGCTGGATCTCCCCCGGCCCGAGGCCGACCGCCTGGTGGCGGAGGCACAAGAAGTGCTGGTTCTGCTGCGGAAGCGATCGGACCTGCGAAAGTTTGTGCGAAAGCACCTGCCTCCCCGCAAAGGGAGGAAACAGACGGAGCTGATGAACCGCCTGAACGAAGCCGGGATCAACGAGGTGCGTGCCCTGGCCCAGGCGGATCCAAAGATCTTGAGAGGGGCAGGAATGAGCGAAAAAGAGGCGGGCACCCTGCAAGAAGAGGCGAAAAAACTCTGCAGCGACCGTCTCTTCCGGGAGATTGGGATACCGGCGACCAGCCGGAAGAAATATGAAGACGCGGGCATCTCGACTCCCGAGGAGCTCTGTGATCTTCCACCAGTGTTCATCCAGTACCGGACCAGACTCTCCCTGGACACTGTCATGCGCCATCTGGAAAAGACCTGCACCCATCTGGGACGAACACCGCCCCGCAAGCCCTCCCGCAGCACGGTGGAGAAGGGTCGGGAAGCCCTTCTAACTCTTCCCGGCCTGGGCGAGGGAACCCTGGAACGGATCTACCGAGCAGGTATCACCGGGGTGGAAGACCTGACGAAGAGCGATCCCTCCGCCCTTGCCGCGGCAACCGGGATTCCGGAGTCCCGGATTAGGGAATTTATTTTGTCTGCCCGGTCGCTAAGTATATGATCGAGACGTGATGCAGCAGAAATGGAAGCATTGGGTGCATGTAACCAAACTTGATCCCGATAGAACCCTCCCTCCGGGAACCCTGGAAGCCGTGGCGACCAGCGGAACCGATGCGCTCATGCTCTCCGGCACCTTGAACGTGACGAAGGAGAATCTCCGATCTCTCCTGCGGGAGGTTCTTCCGTACGACCTGCCAGTGGTGGTGGAGCCGGCTTCGCCGGATAGCGTGGTCACAGAAGGAGTCGCCCACCTCTTCGTCCCCAGCGTGATCAATTCCCCGGATGTGCAGTGGGTTGTGGGAAAGCATACCCAGTGGGCTCTCCGCTATCCCATTCCCTGGGACCTGGTGGTCCCAGAGGCGTATATCGTGCTGAACCCTCATTCAGCGGTAGGGAAGGTGACCCGGGCCATCAGCGGTCTCTCTGCGGCGGAGGTATCTGCCCACGTGGTCTGTGCGGATCGTTATTTCTGTTTCCCCATCGTGTATATCGAATACAGCGGGATGTATGGGGACCCGATGATTGTACGGGCAGCGTCGGAAGCGACGAAGGATGCGGTTCTCTACTACGGCGGAGGCATCGATTCGGCGGAACGGGCGGCAGAGATGGCCCGCTACGCAGATACTATCGTGGTCGGCAACGCGGTCTATGAAAAAGGGATCGATCGGTTCCTGGACACGGTCCGCGCCGTCCAGTGACTATTCTGGGGATGCAGGCGATGCCGGAGATCGATATCGTTCTGGTGGAGCCCCTGTATGAAGAGAATGTGGGGTTTACCGCCCGGGTGATGAAGAATTTTGGATTCCATCATCTGGTACTCGTCGATTCATGTGCGGTGGGCAATGCCGCACGGGCCTGCGCCTCCCATGCACTGGATGTGCTGGATGGTGCGGAGCGGATCGGCATATCTGAGGTGTATGACCGCAGTTCGCTTACCATCGCCACCACCGGTGAGCTCAACAAGACGGTCTGCAGATCGCGCCGCATGCCCTACTATACCCCCGCGGAGGTCCGGGAGCTCGTCGAAGATGTGGATGGGCGTATCGCGATATTGTTTGGCAGGGAGAACTGGGGACTGAACAACAGCGAGGTGGGTAAGTGCGATGTGATCTGCACCATTCCCGGATCACCGGAGTACCCCATCCTCAACCTCTCCCATGCTGTCTGCGTGATCTGCTACGAGCTCGCTCACATCCCCCGCGGCACCTACGCGCTGGCTACCCATCAGGAGATGGATTCGCTCTACGTGCATCTGGATTCCTTTCTGGATAAGATCGATCATCCCGATTTCAAGCGGGAAAACACCCTGATCCTGCTGCGCCGCATTTTCGGGCGGACCAGACTCACCACCCGGGAAGTGTCCACCCTCCATGGTCTCCTCCGCCGAACGGAATGGCATATTGATAACAAGAAGTAATGCATAGAAAAAGAACAAAAATATTTTAATACATTAACGTCTAGGAATAAATCAGACTCCATATTAGAGCCCATATCTTCATTATCCAGAAGATAATATACTACACTATGTTGCCGACTTTTAGGTGTAATCATTGTTCGCACGAGTGGGTTCCGCGAATTGAGTCACCCAAACGTTGTCCCGTATGTGGCTCAATAAGATGGAACAAACCACTTGAGAAACAGATCAGAAAAAAGTTGCCTTTGTAGCCTTAGTGGGTTCAAATCGCAACCCTCGCACCCACGGCCGGTTTTTTCCAGTAGCCCCGCTTTTGTCAGATATGTTCGAGCCCAGTACGCCCGATTATCAAACATTCGTTGTCTTCCACTAGGGATCAAAATTCTCCTGTCCTCATCTGTGAGATGAAATACCGAAGAAGCGAGTGTTTCCATATCCTCTGCAATATGGTGTTCTTTTTTATCGGTTGTGAGTGTAAGGAGAGGCAACATCAATTTATCATAGGTCGGAACTGCCAAAAGGATCGCCTCGTTCAAGAGGGGGTTATTGATTTGTGTTTATATAAAAAAGAGAACCTGAGGGTCAAGATTCCTTCATTTCTGAGAGTAATTAATATGAGGGTTATATTCATAATGAATACAATTATATTATCTATTTTGATCTGATTAAGAAATTAAGCTGTTATTGGAGTTATTCTTTCGCCCTTCAAGGACAATCTTTTTATTAACATAATATAACATTTTTCATGGGGGTGAAAAATTGGTATTAAGAGACTATCGGATTTTCATTAGCCATGCTTGGCACCGAAATGAAGAGTATTTCAGACTGTGCAAGATGCTGGACGATGCACCATATTTTGCATGGACTAATTACAGCGTCCCTGAACATGACCCGCTTCCAAATTCACGGTTAGCCATGCACCTTCGAGATCAAATCCGACCTTCAAGTATTGTAATCATTCTTTCAGGAATGTACGCTGCACATAGTGATTGGATTCAATATGAAATCGAAATCGCACGGGAGATGGGTAAACCCATCCTTGGAATAAAACCTTGGGGGAATCAGATGATACCTGTGGCAGTTAGTTCGGCAGCCCGTGAGATTGTTGGTTGGAACACAAATAGTATCGTGGAAGCAATCCGCAGAAATGCCATATAGGTTATTTAAATGCCTCAATTGGATCCGGCCGAAGAGAAGAGGCTGAAGTCGGAGTTATTTTTAATTGATCCTGATAGTTATGGTCCTAACTTCCATGAACATCTGCTCGAAATGTACAAGGTATATATGGAGATGGCAGACCATGTGAGTCAGAGACGTGATTCTGCAAATAATTTTTTTGTCACGCTGAATTCTGCAATCATTGCTCTTATAGGAATTGTCGCAAGCATCCTGACATCTTCAATCATCCTAAAATTCTGTTGGGTTGTTGTAATTTCGGTAACTGGGATTATCATATGTGTAAGGTGGAGAGATATTATTCAATCCCATAAAGATTTGAATTCAGGAAAATTTGTCATTATCCACATGCTCGAAGAAAAATTGCCGGCAACACTCTACAAAACCGAATGGTCGTATCTCAACCCGCCAATAGGGAGAAAACGCTACAAATCTCTGACGTTAGCAGAGCTACAGGTTCCCTTGGTATTCATTGGTCTATATACATTGATTATGAGTATTTGTATCGTGCTTATTCTTTTCTTCAGGTCATTGCTCGTTTAAATCAATTTGACTCATAAATTTTCTTGTGACCATTGTTAATGATACATCCTCTCTTACATGAAATCTCACATAATCTGTGTTTTCTCACCCCAATCTGTGCTTTCACACACCACTCTGTGTTTCCTCACAACACTCCCACTACCTTCCTACCACCAGACAGGTTGCATTTTGGGAGTTATGTTCTTGGTAGCACCTCCTAATATTCACCCAACCTACTACCAACCTGACCTGCCATCATGACCATGCGAAAAGTGATACCCTATCATGATCTAGAGGTAGGTTGCATTTTTTGGTAGTTGTGTTCCCTGGTCCTGTTACCTAATACCCACACCACCCAATACCCACTTGACCCTACCCATCATGCCCATGCACAAGAGTATCCTATCACATCTAATACCCTATTCCCATCATGACCCTTAAGAAGAGTACCATGCTACAGTGTGACAAGGTTGCATTTTTGGTAGTTGTGTACTACCCGCACTGTTTGTTGGGATTATATACAACTAGCCAAAACGATGCAAAAGTGATATATAAACTTAACTGTTGATAGGATGATTGGTGTACTGGTGCGGTTGTGGTCGTACAGGCAAAAAATTTAATAGAATGATGGAGAAGTGAGGCTACCCATTCTTCTTAATTTCACACCGTGATATGGGTAGGATGATACACTGTGGTAGAGGAAATAAAAGCCGATGTAACACTGGATAGTAGAGGATCTACCTGTCCTGGGCCGATCTTCATGATTACCGATAAAATGAAGGAACTCAAACCTGGCCAGGTTCTGAAAGTGGATGCAGACGACCCTGCTG
>JAJRCO010000243.1 GCA_028678905.1 Methanomicrobiales archaeon | reverse complement strand
TCCAGGAGCAGGTCCAGAAGAACGATGGCCACCCCTACGGCAATTCCAGAGACGACAGATAGAGTCAGGTGCGCTTGCAGCTTTGTTTTCCCTGCCAGCACCGGAGTCGGCTCTATCCCGATTATCTTGCAGATCCGAAGGCCAAGGTAAGCAAGCAGGGCAAACTGCACGAAATATTGAATGAATGCAAGCAGGGCAATTCCAAGAAATTCAGAAAGGGGAGGAAAGCTTTGCCCGGTAAACTCGAGGGAGTAAGGGATGACCAGCAATCCAGAGATGGAGGCGGCAAGGACAATCGTCAGCCATATCTTGAGATCAACCCCAAAAAATTCCTTCTGGCTCATAATTGGTATTCTGATTCCGGCATATTAATTAGGGTATCTGGTCTTTGATTTGTGATTCGAACTTCATCTTGTATCGCGCCCCCCCTTTGTTGCTATCCCTTTAACTCCCGTACCCTCCCACCATCCCCAAGGAAATATGCCTACACTCTGCCATGTGTGGCCACAGGAGAGAAGGAATAAGGAAACGGTCTAGAATGGAAAAAGAACAGAAAATAACCCGAATCCGTCAACAGATTCACCTCACTTTATCAAAAGACACCATATCGTTAATGAAAAATACGGGCAATAACGCCTCCAAAGTGATAGATACCCTCATTCAGGACGCCTTTTCCCAATCCAGTCCCATTCGCGTCCTGATAGGAGATTTCCAGTGGGCTCGGCGAGATTCGAACTCACGACCTCCGCCGTGTGAAGGCGACGTCATAACCAGCTAGACCACGAGCCCCATGCATCGACCGGGATTCGAACCCGGGCTATTGGCTTGGAAGGCCAAAGTCATGCCACTAGACCATCGATGCATTGCCTTTCTCTATAGGTATTCTGCGTTATTATTTTTTGTTATAAAAATAGGGTATGTGTCGGATTTATAGCGTTAGATCCAGGGCTGATCCTGTTCGATCTGCTCCAGGGCGGCGACCCGCTTTTCCAGTGGCGGATGGGTGGAGAAGAGCTCCATCAGGGTAGATCCGGAGAGTGCGGGGATGATGAAGAACGCGTTCGCACCCTCCACTTCCTGGCGTTTCTCCGGTGGAACATAATCCATCCGTCCACTGATCTTCTGCAACGCCGTAATCAGCGAACGGGGCTGCTGGGTGATGATCGCACTCCCGCGATCCGCGGCGTACTCCCGGTACCGGGATAGTGCGTTGATCAGGATCATACTTGCGATCCAAACGATGATGGACACAAGCCAGGCCACAAGGATCGGTGCATTCTCCCTCCGATCACCACCTATTCCGAAGAAGAGTGCGTACCGCATCACCATGAAGGCAAGCATGCTCACGAAACTCGCGATGGTCATGGTCAGCACGTCACGGTTCTTTACGTGGGAGAGCTCGTGGGCGATAACTGCTTTCAGCTCGTCCTTGGAGAGCAGACGGGTGATAGAATCGGTAACCGCGATCACCGCATGGCTCGGCGAGCGCCCTGTTGCAAAGGCATTCGGTACGGGAGTATGCACAATAGCGACGCGGGGTTTGGGAATTCCTGCCTCGGTGGCAAGCTCCGACACCATGGCATGCAGCTCTGGATATTCCTCTTCAGTCACCACCTTCGCCCTCGTGCTCCACAGCACTAGCCGATCCGAGAAGAAATACTGGATAAACACCATCAGGAAGATGAGGGGTAGCACTACCGTTGTCGGGAAATTCAATGCAAGGAGAATCCCGATGAAGATAAGGTAGACGATCCCCAAGAGAAGGATCGTTAGCCACATCCGCATTTTCAAACCAAGATCACGTGGCCACTTCATAGCTCTGTACTAGTGGGTGATGTGATATTAATATATTCAGCGATCGATGCAAATACGCACGTATTATGGAAATAACCGCAATTGGCGGGCCATTGCGTACCCATTAATAGCTCAAAAACCAATGATGGGGAGTGATCGAGATGCCGCTTGACGAAGTGACTATAACCCGGGCCATTCTTGAGGAGCAGCTCCGGGTGATCCTCGAACATGTCGAGCTGGACGTCGCTGTAGTAGGAGGTGGGCCCTCCGGACTCGCATGTGCAGCCCTTGTTTCCGAAAAAGGCCGACGATGCGCCGTCATCGAAAAGAAACTGAGTGTCGGAGGAGGTATGTGGGGCGGGGGGATGATGTTTCCCCGAATCGTCGTGCAGGAAAAGGCACGAAGGCTGCTCGACCGATTCGGCATCGGCTATCGGAAGTACGCGGACGGATACTATGTGGCCTCCTCCGTGGAGTCCGTGGCCAAACTCACCGCCGCAGCCTGCGATGCTGGGGTGGAGTTCTTCAATCTTACCTCGGTAGAGGACGTGATGATCCGAGAGGACGGGAGGATTCAGGGTCTGGTGATCAACTGGACCGCGGTGGAGATGGCCCGACTCCACGTGGATCCACTGACCATCCAGGCGGGAGTCACAGTCGATGCCACCGGACATGACGCGGCGGTCGCAAGACTGGTAGAGAGAAAGGCCGGTCTGGTGGAGGTGAAAGGGGAACGGTGCATGTGGGCCGAGAGAGCCGAAGACCAGGTAGTCCACCATACCCGGGAGATATGCCCCGGCCTGGTCGTAACCGGAATGGCAGCGAATGCCGTAGCGGGTGAGCACCGGATGGGACCTATTTTCGGGGGCATGCTCCTTTCCGGGGAACGGGCGGCCCAGATTATTTTAAACCGGTAAGAATTGAGCGCATAAATACCTTTTTTACAATCAGCAAACCATAAAAGGTGTATGGAGGAGACGAGCCCGGAGATCCAGGCAGACGTTGCTTACGGGATTTTTGAGATATTTCTCAACAAGGGTTTAAAGAAGGGAGGCTCGTATCTGTTTGAACTAGTAGAACAGGGAGCCGATTTCCAGGCAGAATTCCAGGAGGTCTTCCGGGAATTTGAGCGGGAATATCCCCAGCTCGCACAGGCCCTCCGCGAACGTGTGGGCGGTGAGGAGGTTCTCTATCGCATGATCCGTGAAGGGGAGGGAGTGGTCCCCACTCATACCACCCTCATGTACTATATCATCCAGGACGCACCTGACGTGGAGAAGGGTCAGGTAGATGACGAGAATGCTGGAAAATGGCTAATTTTCGTGGACCGCGACAAGGTCGATGAGGCGTGGTGCATTATCCGGGATGAGACTATCGCCGGACGGCTCGGTATCTCTGCCAAAGTGAGCACCGCCAAACCGAATCCCGATTCCCGCGATGACCGCAAGGTAATCTTCGTCTATACTCGAGACTGGCGTGACGAAGAGGATGTGATGCGGGTCAGGGAACAGCTCCGTGCACTGGGGTATGAGGAGAGGCTGGGGTACAAAAGGAATATCGAGACGTATAGGGGCGAATACAGTAAAAAGGGAAAAAGGGTAACGTATTACAGTGCCTGAAAAGATCAGGCCTTCCGCTCTTTGTTCTTCGGGCGGAGAAATTTATAGTTGCACTTTCGGCATCTGGTCGCCCGCATGGCGTTACGGGCGTTGCATTTCATGCAGATTTTTACGTTCAATAATCGCGCTTCTGCTTCCGGAAACTTTGCCATATTGATTACACCACTCTATCGTTCTATAGAAAAGGTGTTCCGATCCCTTAACCCTTCTGCTTGTCAGGTTCCCTTTTCCCGCACCCAGGCCGAAAACGCCGCCAGGGCCTTTCCCCGGTGAGAGAGGGCGCTCTTCTCGGCCAGAGGCACCTCGGCAAAGGTACGGCCGTTTACTTCAAAGATGGGATCGTACCCGAATCCTCCGCTGCCCCGGGGAGCGACGATCCTGCCCTCAATGGTCCCCCGAAACACCCGGATCTCTTCCTTATCTGCATACCCGATCGCGGTGATAAAACGGGCGTTCCTGTTCGGGACCCCTTCCATCAGCTTGAGGATGCCGGGTATCCCGAGCGTGTCCAGAACATAGGCCGCGTACGGGCCGGGAAAACCTTTCCAGGCTTCGATGCAGAACGCGGTATCGTCCACAATGAGGGGCCTTCCCAGGGTTTCAAAGGCAAAACGGGCTTTTCCCTTTGCGATCTCACCCACATCGCTGTGACGGAACTCCGGGCAGTCCAGCGCCACTTGTTCTACCTCGATGACTCCCTCCAGATATGCGGCTACTTCACGAGCCTTGTGCGGATTTCCTGTCACCACCGCGAGTTTCACAGGTATCGACCCCGCCGTTCAATCTCCTGCTCCCGTTTCAACACATCTTCGCAGGCCCTGAACTCTTCCCCATAACCCTGGATAAATGCACTCTTTAGAATCTCATGGTCGGCGGTGGTGCTTTTAAGCGTCTGGAAGAGCACATGGATATCCACCCCCCGGTTTTCCAGCTCGGTGGATACCTGGGCTAGTCCGAAATCGATTAGCACGCACCTCCCCTCACGAAGGATCATGTTGCCGGTGGTCAGATCACCGTGGATAATACCGGCCGCGTGCAGCCTTCCTACGGTTTTTCCTGCCGCATACAGGAATTCGGGTTTCAGATCCTCTTTAAGCAGGGTTCCGTAAATCCTCTCCATGACGATGGTATCTGGTGTCACATCCTGGATGATCGGAGTGGGAACCCCTCCTTTACGGGCCGCCGCGATAAGCCTCGCTTCGGCACGGGTGCGTTCGCCGATCAGCCTGCGGTCGAGCTCCGGCTGACGGTACCGCTTGCCGACGCGGCGTTTGACCACCACCTCTTCTCCCAGGCTGACCACCGCTTCGGCACCCCGCGCCTCAGTTCTGGCTGTTTTCGGACGGACAGTTCCGGCCTCCTCTCTCCAGGTGACCTGGACCTCGTCGGCCCGGTAGACCGGGTTGATCCTCGCTGCATCGATGGGCAGGGTCTGACCGCTCTCCAGCATCAGTTGGCCTGTGTACGCGATCATGGCTCCGTTGTCGCCCAGAAACTG
>JAJRCO010000356.1 GCA_028678905.1 Methanomicrobiales archaeon | reverse complement strand
TCCTATTTTTCCTTTTCAAAATTCTTGATAGGAACTACATTCTCCAATACCATTCTAGACCATCACTCCCGAGCTAGAGCGTATGAAGCAGATCGATAACGGGAGCACCAGGATCAGCCACCCTAGATCCCGGTGCAGGTGGCCGGATATTCCCAGGAAACGGCGGGGGGGGTGCAAGCATAGCTGTACCCAAACGTGGTCTGCAGCGACCATGTAATTCTGCATCTTTCAAATATTCCTCCTCCCCAATACTGAAGATAATGTCGCGAAGAACAGTCGGCGTCGGCCTTATCGCGATTGCTATGCATTGGTGTACAGTGCCCGGGTGATCGCGACCGCGATCATCACTGCCCAGTATACGAACGTTGATACGCAGGTTTTTGGCTCGTACCTGGGGTACACCGATCAGGGTATATCTGCATTGAGCCTGATCACGGTCCTGGCAGGTATCGGGTACCTCGTATGGGCGGAGATAGCAGAAAGGAAGAAGAGCTGATCCCCCTTTTGTTCCTACCTGGATATCCTGACTCCCTGTCGTATCGATGGGTTTAGCGTGCGCATGGATGTGTGGGAGGAAACGTCCTGTATTCGGAGAAAAGAGGTTCAGAACCTTCCTCCCTCTTGGTGCAGTAGTGTCGCCAGCTTGTAGGCCTGCTGGCGTGTGCCACATAGGTATAAAGGTATATAATACTTTCCTCACTTCTGGTAAAACCGGCCCTGGATATCGAGCGGGGGGATCCTGGATTCTGCCGGAACTGCTCCCGGGGGAGACCTGCATTATAACCGCGAACCGGGAATCCCTGACCCCGAATAGGGGAGCCTTCGATGACACTAATCTCCGAGCGGCATCGAGATGAACCTGTACAGCTACTTTTCCATGGCCCGCCGTTTCCATTCCTCGGGCATCTTTTCTATCGCGTAACGGAGTGCCGTCCGTGGCATCTCCCGTTTATGCGCCAGCACGTAGGCAAATATTTCTGCTGGGTGCCGTTTGCTTGCTTCTTTGAGCATCCAGCCGTATCCCTTCTGCACCAGGTCGTCCTTATCAGACAGCAGGCGATCGGCGATATCGAGAATATCCGTTACAAACAGGCCTCTCCGTGCAGGAAGGATGAGCGAGACCGTGGCCGCCCTGCGGAACCAACGGTTGCCCAATGCCGTCCAGCCTTTCAGCCGGTCGATAAATACAGGGAATTTTTCCAGAAAGGCGCCAACGGCATGGTTGCAGAGGGTGTCGCATTTCGCCCAGTTGTTGACGTACCGCGCGATCCAGCGCTCGAACACGTCAAAATCTTCAGGCGTATAGCGGGAACGGAGCCGGTACGCCCAGTCAAAGGCGATGAAGGCATCCTCGATATAGTCAGATTCAAGGAGCGTTTCACACAGATCCCAGATCTCCTGTTTTTCCCGGTCCCGGACACAGTCAAAATATTGTTTCGCGATTTCTCCCACCGCGGCGGACTTCACCCCGTATCCCTGCACCTCTTCCTTAAAGAACCGGTGGAAGCCCTGCCGAGTGTTCTCGTCTGCGTGCGCGAGGAGATCGGCATGGAGAGCGGAGAGGAGGGGATCGGTCATCCCGGTATGTTTTTTTAAAGAAAGCAGATAAAGAGCTGGCCGGTTGAACTTTCTTCGTATCGCACCGCTCTCTGAAAACATAGATAAACATCCAGGGAGAAGGAAGGAACCGATGGATATCGTTGCCCGGGAGTTATCCCCCGATGAATTCGCGCTCGCAGAGAAGGTGTGGGAGCAGTATCGTGGTCAGAAGGCGAACCGTACCAACGAGCGTATTTTCGGGATATTTGTGAACGGAACGCTGGCCGCGACCGCACGATGCACCGAGCATCCGGACGGGAGGGAGATGGACAATGTGTTCACCCTCGACGAATTCCGCGGCAAAGGATACGCCCGCCAGGCGGTGGAACTTCTTCTGGAACACTGCGGTTCCGCCACCATTTACATCCACTCCACCCTTCCTCTGGTATCCTTCTATCAGTCCCTTGGTTTTTCCCCGATTCCGGAACAGGAACTGCCTCAGACTATCCGGGAACGATTCCTCTTCTGTTTCGGTCAGATGGAGGCGTGCAACGTCTCCCCCATGAAAAGGATGCCGGAAAGGCCATCAGCTTCGCACTGAAAGACAGGACTTCCTGTCCGGACGCCGGAATAACGGAGATGTCCCCCGGAATCGGGACACAAAGGTTTATTCCTCCTTTTCGAGGGATTTGTGGGACGTTTCCTGACGGGAGAGATCGCCCAGGGTCGAGACCACCCGTTCGATACCCCGCCGGTACCCTTCCAGGTAGAGCTGTAGATCCGACTCCTCTTCCAGACCGTTGTTGTACCTGCTGATCTCTTCCCGTGCCTGTTTTACCTCCGATCTCAGCAGAGAAACGATCCTTTCCAGCTCGGCCGGCCAGACCACCTGAGGACACCAGTGTCGCGGATAATGGTCGGGCGACCAGACATAGACCGTCTGTACCTGTTCTTCCTTTTCTGATGCTGCCATGTGTGAGTACCTCCCCGAAGGCTTTCGGAGTATAGGCGTGTGCTCCCTAGTAAACCTTTGCGAGGCACGTCTGCAGGGCAAAGACGCACAATGGAGGTGCGGAGCGTGGTACTCATGGAACCGGGGATGATTGGAATTCAATCTCTGTGCAGACAATTCTTGGAGAAAAAGGAAATTCGGGTACGAAACTTATTTCTTTTTCTTCCCGCGGTATTCCTTCCATGTCTCGGGGGGCTCTTCCTTGATCACCCGCCATTTATTGTGAGGGGTAATAAGATACTCTGCAACGCTGGAGGGGTTCCCACACTGGACCTCCAGCAGATAGTGAGCCTCGGCCTGATCGTAGGTCTTAAAATATTTCGTCTTCAGCGAACCCTGGGCGAGCGTTTCCACACGAAATTTATTCTCCGGTTTTTCATCCATAGTGCGGGCCTCCTGAGGCCGTTTTCCGTTTCCGGGAGGGTGCTTCCCACATAGCGGGACAACTTCCCAACGGGCGGATGACGATACTTTCTCATGGGATATAATCGTTGTGGGGGTTCTCAGGACCGCTCTATTCCGCGGTGGTCAACAGATAAAGGGGATGAACATTGGTAGTTACCGGAATGATCAACGGGTCTCTTCCCAGAACGATTTCCGCATCCGCAGATTTTTCGGGCAGGGTAAAATATTGCCTACCAAATCCCAAATCACACACTTTATTGCCCTCTTTTCCTTAGGGTGAGGTAAGGACCGAATGCCGCACACGGAGAGTGGGCCATGAATCGACGGGAGGGAAGGACATCCGGGATCATCAAATCGATGGGCCTGGTGTTTGGCGACATCGGAACCAGCCCCATCTATACCCTGACGGTGGTCTTTCTTCTGATCGCTCCCACCCTGACGAATGTAATCGGGGTCCTCTCCCTCATTATCTGGACTCTTATTATACTGATCACCGTCCAGTATTCCTGGCTTGCCATGAGCCTGG
>JAJRCO010000238.1 GCA_028678905.1 Methanomicrobiales archaeon | reverse complement strand
ATCGGAGAAGTCGCGGGTGGCGAAGCGATTCATCCCAGCAACCCCCGTGTGGGAGGGATGTATAGGAACGTCTCTGAACGGGCCAAGTGGAAGATGTACGACCTGGCTAAAGAAGGATTGGCTCTTGCGCATGCGCAGATGGACTTCATGATCGCGGTCATCCGCAACATGCAGAAACGAGAATGGACCCAGGTCGCCGACCAGCAGATCCCCATTCCTAGGACACTCGGGTACCACGACCAGGGATACATGGCAACCGATCCTATCTACGGATCGAGCAGCCTGGACGAAGATCCCACCTGGGATCCCAACCGCTGGCTGGAGACGCGCCCCTGGGACTGGTACATGGGAGAAGTCGAGATCGACTATGAAGATCCCACCTATCCCATCGGAGGCACCACGAAGGTCGGCACCAAGGCCTGGCCACAGATGGAAGCCTGCACCGGGGTTCCAACCTACGATGGGCAGCCCGTGGAAGTCGGTCCGAGGGCACGTCTCGTCTCTTACAAGAAATTTGACGAGAAAGGCACCTTCGGACAGCATGTAGCCCGGCAGATGGAATACCCGGACTGCCTGTACTCCATCATCAAGTGCCTCGATGCCCTGAACCCCGATGGGAAGGTCCTTGCAGACTGCATCCCCCAGGGAGATGGATCCATGGGTTGGGCAGCCAATGAAGCCCCCCGCGGGACGGATGTCCACCTCGCGAAGGTAAAGGACGGCAAGCTACAGTGGTTCGAGATGCTCGTCCCGACCACCTGGAACTTCCCCACCTGCAGTCGCGCCCTGACCGGCGCCCCCTGGCAGATCGCGGAAATGGTCGTCCGTGCATATGACCCCTGTGTCTCCTGTGCCACCCACATGATCGTGGTGGATGAGGACAACCGGATCGTGGCCCAGAAACTTCTCCAGTGAAATTCCATGCTGTATCCTGAGATCGTGGTAGTAGGGTGCGGAAACCCCCTGTTTGGCGATGATGGTTTCGGACCTGCGGTTATTGAAGAGCTCCAGAAACTGCAACTTCCAGACGAAGTAAAAGTGATCGATGCCGGGCTCGGCGCCCCGCACTTCATTTTTACCCTGCTCGATGAGGAAAACACCAGGAAACTGGTCATCATCGATATCGCAGACTTCGGAGCCGAACCCGGCAGTGTGGCCATCCTTCCACTCGAAGCGCTTCCGCCGGGAAGCTACCGGGATATCCATTCCTGGGACCTAACCGAACCCCTGCACCGCCTGAAAGACCGGATCGCTATCACGGTCGTCGCCTGCCAGCCTAAGAGCGTGGCAGAATTCGATATGGAACTCACTGAAGAAGTGAAACGAGCCATTCCAAAAGCAGTACGGATTGTACTCAAGGAGATAGGTGTACCATATGGGACTGCTATCAATCTTCAAGAAGAAGGAGGAAGAACCGCAGAAACCCGCGGAGGCGCCAAAGAAAGCGCCGGCACCGGTAAAACCTGCAGTGATGCCCTCTGACGTGAAGATGGAAAAAAAGGTGGAAGTTTCAAAAAAGGAGGAAAAACCTGTGTCAAACAAGATTACAGCGGGACATGTGCACCTCAGTGGGTGCACCGGGTGTCTCGTGTCCGTTGCCGACAACTATAACGGACTGTTCAAACTCCTCGACGATTACGTGGACTGGGTCTATGACCTGACGCTCGCCGACGTACGGCACGTTCCGGAGATGGACGTAGCCTTCGTCGAGGGTTCTGTCTGCATCCAGGATCACGAAGCAGTCGAAGAGATCAAGACTACGAGGAAAAAGTCCAAGATCGTGGTTGCGCTGGGCGGTTGCGCCGCGTACGGAAACATAACACGATTTGCACGTGGCGGGCAGCACAACCAGCCGCAGCATGAGTCATTCCTGCCTATCGGGGATATTATCGATGTAGATCTTTATATCCCTGGATGCGCTCCGACCCCGCAGCAGATTCGGAATGTGGCGGTGATGGCTTATCTGTTGTTAAAAGGTAATGATGATCAGAAGAAGCTTGCAGGTAATTACCTGAAGCCGCTGATGAACCTGGCCAAGCGTGGAACCACCGCATGTTTCTGCGACCTGATGTACGATGTCATTAATCAAGGACTGTGCATGGGATGTGGATCCTGTGCGGCTGCGTGCCCCGTGCGTGCGATTACCCATGAATGGGGAAAGCCCCAGGGTCAGCGGGATTTGTGTATCAAGTGTGGTGCCTGCTACAATCAGTGCCCCCGGAGCTGGTATAGCTTCGATGTAATGAATGAGTTTGAGGGCATCATGGACATCATTGATGGAGCAATGAAGTGAGGCGATGAGCATGGGAATGGAACTCGGTAAATACAAGACATGCGTCTCTGCACGAAGCACCGACAAAGAGATCCTTAAGAAAGCCCAGGATGGCGGCATCGTTACCTCCCTCTTTGTATATGCACTAGAAAATGGAATTATCGATGGTGCCATCGTCTCAGGTCAAGGGGATCGCCCCTGGAAAGCACGGCCTTATATCGCAACGACTAAGGAGGAACTCCTCGCGGCTCGGGGAACGAAGTACAATATCAGCCCCCAGATATCCTGGTTAAAAGAGGCGACCCGCAGCTATGGCTTTGACAAGCTCGGTATTGTAGGTGTCTGTTGTCAGATGCAGGCGCTCCGTAAAGCCCAGCTGTACCCGGTGGGAATGCGAGATGTACCCGACAAGGTTGCGCTCGCCATCGGCATCTTCTGCATGGAAAATTTCCCCTACAAGAGCATTCAGCAGCTGGTGGAAGATCATGCAGGCCAGAAAATGCAGGCCGTGAAGAAGATGGAGATTGGGAAGGGGAAGTTCTGGGTGACAACCGAACGCGGGAACACCATCGCCCTGCCTCTGAAAATCACCCATAAGTATGAGCAGCCCGGCTGTCACGTCTGCCTCGATTACGTCTCCAACCTAGGAGATATCTCCACCGGTTCGGTAGGAAGTCCCGATGGATGGAGTACCGTTTTTGTGCGGACGAAGAAGGGAGAGGAGACCTGGAATAAGGCGGTTGGGGCTGGCCTCTTTGAGACCAAGCCCATTGAACAGGTGAAACCGGGTCTTGAACTGGTGACCAAACTCGCGAATGAGAAGATCACCAAGAACAAGAAACACATCGAGGAACGCGCCACCTTCGGCGTGAACAAGGGTCTGCGAAATCCCTACATCTAAATTTTTCTCTCTCCCATCCAACAGGACTTTTCCCGGAACCATTGCCACTATCTTCTCAGGATAAGAGGATGTCCTTCGTCAGTGACTTCTGACGTGGCGTATGTCGGGTTTGCCGACCGGACTACATCCTGTGTTCCGTATCGATGATGGCGGACCCGGAAGATCGTTCCTTTCAAGATTGCTTCGTTTAGGGTAATCGCCTTTATATCATCGAATTCCTTCGTCGTAATTACTTTAATATACGAGGAATGTGCAAGTCCTGCTCGTACTGACACCCAGATTCTCCAGCTGGAAACAGGTGCGGTAGTATGAGATCAACGAGGTTCAACCTGATGAACAAGCCACCAGATATGAGGCGAAATAGATGACGAAAGTTGTTGAGATCTCTCCCACCACGAGACATGAGGGGCATTCCAAGCTCGTGCTCAAGGTGAATGAGGAAGGTATCATCGAGCGTGGTGACTGGCTCTCTATCACTTCAGTACGGGGTCTGGAGAAGGTCGCCTACGGAAAAAATATGGAGCAGGTGCCAAAAATTGTCTCCCGCGTCTGCGGTATCTGCCCTGTAGCACATACCCTGGCAGCAACGGAAGCAATTGAAGCATCCATATGCTGTGAAGTACCCCGGGATGCCCACGTCCTTCGTGTCATCCTCCAGTGTGCGAACCGTCTGCATAGCCATGCCCTTCACAACATCCTTACCCTGCCGGACATGTATTTGCCTGGCACCGATAAGAAGATCAACCCCTTCTCCCCCGAAGAACCAGTGCGGAGCGTTGCAAAGCGAATCCAGAGGCTCCGTGAAATCGGCCAGACCATCTGCGAGATTGCCGGCGGGCAATCTATTCATCCCAACAATCCCCGTATCGGGGGGATGTACATGAATGTCAGTCCACGGGCAAAAAACAAGATGTACGATCTGACCAAGGAAGCGATTCCGCTGGCGAAGGCCCAGATGGACTTCATGATCGCGGTCTTGCGGAATTACCAGAAACGCGAATGGGCGGAAGTTGGTGGTAAACAGGTCCCAATCCCAAAAAACCTTGGATATCATAATCAGGGGTACATGGCCACGGATCCGGTTTACGGAACTACCAGTTTTGCGGAAAACCCGAGCTGGGATGCGGAACGATTCATGGAGGTCCGGCCATGGGACTGGTACATGAGCGAGGTGGAGATCGATCTCGCTGACGCCAGCTACCCGGTGGGAGGAACCACGCCGGTAGGGGTAAAAGCAAATCCGCGGATTGAAGCCTGCAACGGGGTCCCCCTCTACGACGGCCAGCCGGTGGAAGTGGGTCCACGTGCACGACTGAGCAGGTTCAAGGGTTTCGATGAAAAAGGCACCATTGGCCAGCAGGTTGCCCGCCAGATGGAGTACATGGATGATTGTTATGCCATGCTCTCCCATATCGACGAATTAAATACCTCGGGAAAAGTTCTTGCGGATGAGATTCCCCGTGGTGATGGGACCTGCCTCGCATGGGCGACCAACGAAGCCCCGCGAGGGACCGATGTCCACTTTGCACGTGTCCGTGACGGCAAAATCCACGACTATTCCATGCTGGTTCCTACTACATGGAACTTCCCGACCTGCAGCCAGGCACTTGCTGGAGCCCCCTGGCAGCTCGCAGAAGTGATCATGCGGGGCTATGACCCGTGTGTCTCCTGCGCCACCCACATGATCGTGATCGACGACGACAAGAAGATCCTTGCCCAGAAGTTGATCCAGTGAATCTGCTGAGGGGTTATGCAGAGGATATCGAATATCTTCAAGAAGCAGGAACCAGAGAAGCCTGTAACGAAGAAATTTGTCGAGAAAAAAGCCGAATCTGGCATGAAGGAGGGAAAACCTGTGGCTGAAAAGATACGGGCGGGTCATGTACACGAGAGCGGATGCACCGGATGCCTCGTGGCACTCGCCGATAATTATGAGGGAATCCTTAAAATCCTCGATCGCTACGTGGACTGGGTCTACGACCTTACCCTTGCAGACACCCGCCACATTCCCAAAATGGATGTGGCCCTGATCGAGGGATCAGTCTGTCTTCAGGACAAGATCGCAGTCGAAGAAGTAAAGAAAGCACGCGAGAACTCCGCGATTGTAGTGGCCATCGGATCATGCGCCTGTACCGGGAACATCAACCGTTTCGACCGGGGTGGTCAGGCAAACCAGCCCCAGCACGAATCATTCGTTCCCCTCAGCGACCTGATCGATGTCGATGTATTCGTCCCCTGTTGCCCACCAACACCGGAACAGCTCCGAAATGCGGTCCTGATGGCGTATCTCCTGCTCAAGGGTACCGATGATCAGAAGAAACTTGCAGGGAGATACCTGCAGCCGCTGATGAATCTTGCGAAGTCGCCATTCTTCTCCAAGGCTTCCTTCAACACGCTCATGCAGGAAGTCATCAACCAGGGCTTGTGCATGGGATGCGGGAGCTGTGCCGCCGCCTGCCCTGTCCGTGCAATCACGATGGAGTACGGAAAACCGCAGGGGGAGAGAGACCTCTGCATCAACTGCGGAGCATGTTTCGCACAGTGTCCGAGGGGATTCTTCGATCATGGGCTTACGGAGCAGTACGAAAGCATCATGGAACTCATACAAGAGGTTCTGAAGTGAGGTGAGGAATAATGGTTCTTGGTAACTACAAAACTGTCGTATCCGCACGCAGCACCGATAAAGAAATTCTGAAGGGGGCACAGGACGGAGGCATCGTCACTACACTCTTCGCTTACGCACTTGACGAAGATATCATCGATGGTGCGATCGTCGCGGCTCCCAGTCGTTCCAAACCATGGAGAGGACACTGGGATATCTGGCGGGCCGAACCAAGGGTGGTGACAACCCGCCAGGAGTTGCTCGCTTCGCAGAAGACCGGGTATAACATTTGCCCAATGGTGACTCCCGTGAAAGATGCGGTCCGTATGCACGGGCTGGACCGGGTGGGGGTAGTTGGAGTCCCCTGCCAGATCCAGGGATTCCGCAAGGCGCAGCTGTATCCCATCGCCATGCGCGACGTGCCGGACAAGCTCGCCCTCGTTCTCGGCATCTTCTGCATGGAGGTCTTCCCTTACCAGAGCATCGTCCAGCTGGTGGAGGATCACCTGGGAAAGAAGATCGATTCGGTGAAGAAGATGGAGGTTGGCAAAGGTAAGTTCACGGTCCGCACCGAACGCGGTGAGACGGCTTCCATCCCCCTGAAAGATACCCATAAATACGAACAGCCGGGCTGCCACGTCTGTCTGGACTATGTGGCGAACCTTGCCGATATCTCTTCCGGATCCGTCGGCTCTCCGGATGGATGGTCCACAGTCTTTGTCAGAAGCAAGAAAGGCGAGCAGATCTGGAACGAGGCGATGACCGCCGGTATGTTCGAGACAAAACCTATGGATCAGGTAAAGCCAGGGCTGGATATCGTGAAGAAGCTGGCCACGGAAAAGATCACCAAAAACCGCAAAACGCTGGACTCACGTGCCACTTTCGGGGTGGGAAAGGGCCTTCGGAATCCCTACCTCAACCTCTGAATTTTTTTCAGGCTGCTGCCTGAACTGAGTCGATCGAAAGCCTTGTTAGCACCTTCTTTCCATTTCCTACCAAAGATATGCTTTACACGATCACCCCCAATCCGGCCCTCGATCGAACTATCTGGCTGGACCGTCTTCAGGATGAGATCACCAATCGTATCGAAAGGGAAGAGAGATTCCCCGGTGGAAAAGGCATTGGCGTTTCCCGGGTCCTGAAGGAGCTCGGGGTCTATAACCATGTGCTGGGATTTGCGGGAGGGTTTCATGGAGCAGAGCTGGAGGCCCGTCTTCTTGAAGGAGGGATCCAGTGCGATTTCACTCCGATCGAAGAGGAGACCCGAAGTAACATCGTCATCCACGAACGTTCCACCGGAAGACAGCTGCTCCTCTCCTCGAAAGGCCCCCGTGTGTACCCGCAGGAAATCGATCGATTCTGTTCCGACCTTGCGTCTATCAAAGATCCGACTCTGGTGAGCATCGGAGGAAGTCTTCCTGCGGGATTGAAACCAGAAGTGTATCACACCCTCGTCGATCAGCTGAAATGTCGGGGAGCGAAAGTGATCCTGGATGCGGAAGGAGAGGCCCTGGCAGAAGGATTATCTGCCGGACCCTACGCGATCAAACCTAATCTCCGGGAACTCTCCCTCGCCCTGGGCAGGAAGTTCTCCGATCTTTCCGGGATCATCGATGCGGCTGAAGAACTGCGGGAGAAAGGTGCAGAGGTGGTGCTGGTATCCATGGGGGCGAAAGGGATCCTCCTGGTAAGCAGGACCACCCGATTACTCGCCTCGCCTCCTCCCGTCAAGGTGAAGAACACCATCGGGGCGGGGGACAGCGCGGTGGCGGGATTTATCTATGGGATCACCCAAGCTTACGATTTGGAGACCTGCCTGCGGTATGCGGTTGCTGCCGGAACCGCGACCACCCTTCGGGAAGGCACCGCGTTGGCCGAAAGAGAGGATGTGATGCGACTCTTCCCACAGATACACTCAAGAACCTTGTAAACAAGGAGGTTTAATCATGTGCTCCTCTACCGCGGTGAATATCCCTCTTGACGTTCCGGCCAGCAATCAGGAAGAGTACCTGCGGAATTACCATCGTGCCACCCATGGATCCGGGCGCCTGATGCTCTTTGCCGGGGACCAGAAAGTGGAACACATGAATGACGATTTCTACGGTACGGGCATCCCTTCTGAGGATGGTGATCCCGAGCATCTTTTCCGTATCGCAAGTCAGGGAAAGATCGGTCTCTTTGCCACCCATCTGGGGCTTATCGCGCGCTATGGGATGGAGTATCGTTCTGTTCCGTATCTGGTGAAGCTGAACGGAAAGACCAACCTGGTCGGTTCAGAATTCCGGGATCCGGTAAGCCCCCAGTGGCATCCGGTGGAACAGGTGATGGAATTCAAGAAATCTTCCGGCCTTTCGATCCTGGGGGTGGGATACAGCCTGTATCCGGGAAGCACGTTTGAGGCCGACATGCTGCGGGAGGCGGCGCAGGTCGTATATCAAGCCCATCGGAACGGGCTGCTCACCATCCTCTGGATCTACCCCCGGGGCAGGAGTGTCAGGAATGAACAGGATCCCCATCTGATTGCGGGAGCAGCCGGCCTGGGGGCATCGCTAGGGACAGATTTTGTCAAGGTAAATCCCCCTTTCCTCCCCGGGATCTCATCGGCAGAGGCACTTAAAGAGGCAGTACAGGCCGCCGGAAAAGCAAAGGTTCTGTGTGCCGGCGGTTCAGCCACCGATCCGCACCTATTCCTCTCCACTCTGTATGCCCAGATCCACATAAGCGGGGCGGGGGGGAATGCGACCGGTCGGAATATCCACCAGAAACCTCTCGACGATGCGATACGTATGTGCAACGCGATCTATGCGATAACAGTGGAAGATGCATCCCTTGAGGAAGCATTATCTCTGCTTACGGTCGAGAAATAGATAACTGAGTCCGAGGAACCATACATCTTATGCTTCCAGGAGATTTGTATCCAACGATAATACAGGTACTTTTCCTCAGTCCCGACTCCTTCTTCTACCATATAT
>JAJRCO010000102.1 GCA_028678905.1 Methanomicrobiales archaeon | reverse complement strand
CCTCCAGACCGTCCAAAGCCCGAACCTCGGCTTCAATAGCACGACGAACCGGTACATCATCGGCCCGACCGCCGAGTTGCGGCTGCCGTTCGGCCTGGGCTTCGAATTAGACGCCCTCTACCGGCACTACAACCTCCAGGCCACCGGAACCGCAGTCGCGGGCGGTGCCAGTACCGGTGCGTGGGAGTTTCCGTTGCTGGCCAAGTATCGGTTTCCCTCCGCCGTGGTGCGTCCCTACGTGGATGGCGGTATCGCCTGGGACCGGCTGGTCGGCTTTCAGCAGTTCGCCACCAGCGTGGCGCAGGGCGCCCCGCAAATCCGCCATGACACCACGACCGGTTACGTGGTCGGCGCCGGGCTGGACGTGCACGCCCTGTTCCTGCACCTCTCGCCCGAGATTCGCTACACGCGCTGGGGGGCGCAGCACTTTCTCGACCCGAACGGCGGTTTTTCGAGCAACCAGAACCAGGCCGAATTCTTGCTCGGCATCACGTTTTAGAGCAGTCGGATTTCTGTCTCCGGGCCCGGAGACGCAAAAAGAAAAACCGCATCGGGCCCGCCCCAGGGCTTACGGGGCTGACTCCGATGCGGCTCGCCCGGGGTTGGGCGGGGATCCGGCGTCGGGCCGCCTGGTTGAATCAAATCGATTCATTCCTGGCCGGGTCCGCGTCCTGGTTCTCCCGATCCAAAAATGCCAGACAACGACCGCTACTCATGATCCCTGGAGAGATCGTTTAGAAACCGCTCCCCAAAAAGCCCCTCTGCAGCAACCGCCAAGGTTGAAGAACAGTGAATTCCAATAACTGCAAACATCGGCTCCCGCAAGCACGCTGTCCCACTTGGCTCACTATCCTCCCGCCTGAATGTTGCAGCAGAGGGCAGGTTTGAAGTTACTTCACCAATTCACCCCCATGAATAGCAATCGGGGCTCCACCTGTCAATCGCGTAAGGCCTTCCGAATCAATTATTCTGTGCAAAACTCGGAAGCCGCGCCGCGGCCTCGCGGGCGG
>JAJRCO010000210.1 GCA_028678905.1 Methanomicrobiales archaeon | reverse complement strand
CAGACTGTTCATCCATCGATGTTGATGGATGAGCCTTAGATGATAGAGACATAGTAAAGATGGGCTCCCTCTTCTCTCGCCATCATTGCATCGTGAATCATGCTTATATCCTCTTGTATCAAGAGGGTGAGAGGCTACAATGCTTCTCGGGATCCCTCTCTGACATCTCCCTGTATATACAATGTAATCCATATATCTCTCAGACCGAGCTGCGAGGACTCTATCTCAGCAACTTAAGTACTGGTATCTCTGTCGAAGTAGAGTATGACTTCCGCAACAAACGTCCCAAGAAGCATTATCCTCCTTGCAGCAATAACGGCATAGGAGCTTGTAATACCTGTGTCTGCTTCTGGAGCTCTGAGAGCCCTCGTTGCCCACGCTGCAAAGGAGAGATGGTAACATTGCATCCCTTCACCCATTGATAGAGAAAGCTCCTCCTACTATGAGGAGCTTTTTAGCATACAGGAAGGTAGAAGCCAGAGATCTCCCGCTTACCCTCTCTCAGGCTGACTCTGATCATCCTACCCCGATGCTCAGAGGCTAATAGCTCTGCCAATACGTTATCCAAATGCTCATCTCTAATCAGAGAGCTACTATATACTTCCTCTATCCCTGTACTGTTACAGCCGAAGCAGAGGAGCAGATATTCCTCGAGCTCTTGCTGCTTGGTGACCTTAATCTTCTTGCTGTTATGCTTCCTCTCTGGCGTCAAGTCTAATCTAAGCACTGTTGCAATGGATGTAGAGAGAGTGATGACATAACGGCTGTCAAACCAGAGCACCATATTACCCTTCACTTGATGCAGCATACTAATGCTAAGGGATGCTCTCTCTACAGGCTCTATCAGTGTCCTGTTTGTGAGCAGTTAGGACAGGTAGGGCGTCATCTCTCTCATATCCTAGTTATCCGCGTCTCTGAGGATGAGGCACATTGGATCTATTTCCACCAAGAGTGTATGAAGATAGAGAATGAGCTTTACCTGACCCGCGAACCACTCTGTGCTGTGTGCCAGGCAGATGATGCCAAAGTACTAGTTAACGCTCCTCCCTGTGATTACGGACGAACATTAGTCAGTGCAGCGACCTGCAGTCCTCTCTGTGCAGAGATATACTGGAATGCTAGCAGAGATGCTGGTAAGGATTAAAAGCCTCATGCCTCAGTCAGAGGAGAGAGGTAGTTTTTTATTGCATCATAGCGGAGAGCATATCGTTCCTTTGCTCCTCTGCCCTATGAGCATAGTACTCCTTCAAAGCTTGCTCACGAAGCCATTGTTCACGCTCTAGCTGCATCTCATTGAGCTCAGCGTCCAGTTGAGCCTTGCTCACTGGCTTCCTCCTGCCCTTACCACGACGCACCTTCTTCCCACTTAGAGGTTGATCCAAGGGAGTAAGAGAAGCAGAGGGTTTAGCGACCAAAGTACCTATCCTCCTCTCGTGTAGAAGTCTGTTGAGCAACTCACTCTCTATAGTGTGGTGGAAGTCTATCAACTCATCAGTGCTCAGCTTGAAGAAGGAACCATACTGTTGAATGCCTGACATATATGCCATGATAGTCAAGAGGTTTGACGGAGCGATGTTCCCTCTCTCCTTCACTTCTTCGCAGCAGAGAGATGGCAGTAAGGATAAGCCTATGAACAACAAAGGATGAAGCTCACTCTGTTACTGCTGCTTATATTAGCAATGGCCGACGCTCAAGGGATGCAAGTACACCTTGCCT
>JAJRCO010000304.1 GCA_028678905.1 Methanomicrobiales archaeon | reverse complement strand
CTTCAACTGGTTCACCGTCACGACGCCCATGCAACGGGAAGCCGAATCTGGGACGAACAACGGCGGCGTGCTCGAGGGTGGCGGAGACAGCGGCAGCAAGATCATTCTCAACAGCGCGGGTGATTCGGTCTGCTGGACCAACGTGAACATGGCCGGCATCGCCTCCGCGCGGTTGCACTACGGAAACGGAGAAACCTCCGGTGATTCGGTGCAGCTCACCTACCCGAACACAGGCACGGTCATCGGGACGTTCTCAATTGCCTCCACCGGCGGCTGGAGCACACCGAACTTGACTGACGCAAACGTGTCGTTCGTGCCCAAGACCGGCACCGGCGAGCTCTGCATTATCGGCCAAGGCAGCGGCTGGATCGCGAGCGTCGACTACGTCTACCTGCAATAGCGGTCGAAACTCGGAGAAACGACCGTGAAATCGACCGATTTCGGCGGCAGTGACCAACGTCAACAGCGGAGGCCTTCATGACCCTCAGACGGCTACGGCGTAGGGGTTCACCCGTCGGCCTGGTCACGTTGGTCGTGTTCCTCAACGCGACGCTGTGTCCGGCATGGGCGCGCATCGCGTATGCAGCGGAGGGCGAGCGCGCGACGTACAACGAGACGTCGCGCGCCGCGCTCGCCGAGCACGTCGCAAGCAAGACGCAGGCAGCGCCTGCTCAGGCAACCGCCACCCCGGCGTCAAACGATCCGGCTGCGCTTGCGGGTGTCGACAAGGCCCTTGCGGAGCTTCCGAGCGGCGGGGGCTCGGTGTCGCCCCAGGCGACGGCACTCCCGAGCGGCGCGGCGACGCAGCTCGGCATGGGCGAGAGCTTCACGATGCAGCTCTCGACTGGAACGGCTGGCTACTCGCTGCCCTTGACGCTCGTTCCCGCGCGCGGCCGCGTTCAGCCGCGCCTGGACATCAACTACAGCTCGGGTGGCGGCTTCGGCCTGGCCGGCGTCGGTTGGTCGATCGGCGCGGCAGCGATCTACCGGCAGACCGATCGAGGACTTCCCACGTACGACGACCAGGCGGCGTGGCACCCACAACAAGACAGGTTCGCATTCGGTGGGATGGAGCTCGTGCCGATTTGCCTGGTGACCGGAGGCGCGTGCACCGGCGCGCGTCCGAGGGAGCTGATGCCGACGTGGGCGGAAGGTTGGCAATACTTCCGGACGCGTGTCGAAGGCGGTTTCTTGCGCTTCTTCTGGTCGCCAGACCACCGCACCTGGCGCATCCAGGGCAAAGACGGCACGAACATGGAGCTCGGCGTGCCGCTCGATGGCACCGGCGATGAGGGAGCGCTCGAGCGCGATCCTGAAGCGCCGAGTCACATCTACCGTTGGTACGTCGCGCGCCAATACGACAGCCAGCTCAGTAGCTCCAGCCCACAGCAGCCCGTCAACACAATTGTCTATCGCTACGCTTCCGACGGGAACACCAATTACCTAACCGACATCTTCGACACGTCGCCAGCCGCTGCGCCGACGACGACCAACATCGCGAGCTTCGCCCACCACACGAGGATCAACTACGAAGTGCGCCCGGACATCGCTCACTCGTGCCGCGCGGGCTACCCAGCCGAGGTGCGCTGGCGCGTCAGCGGCGTCGACGTCACGAGCAAACCGTTCTCCGGTGGAACGGGGGTCGCGCGAGAGCTGGTTCGCCGCTACCACTTGAGCTTCG
>JAJRCO010000171.1 GCA_028678905.1 Methanomicrobiales archaeon | reverse complement strand
AGTCGTCAGCGCCTCCATGCGGGTGAGCAGGGTTCCTGCAGTGGTGCGCTCGGTGAACGAATAGCTGACCACCGGGAGGTGAGAATTGTCGTGGATGTAACGGCGAAGCTCGTTGCGCACGATGGCCCCCTCCGCACAACGGAAACAGGTGCAGATGAACACCGCGTCCGCCTCTATCCGTCCTTCTACCAGGGCCTTGGCCCGGGCGATGGACAGACGCAGGTCGGGGCTTGCCACCTCCATTCCCACAATTTCAAAATTCTTCACGATATCCTTGAGGGAGATATCTGCGTGAAAGATTTCCGCACCCACGGCCTTGGCCGCTTCGTTGATCTCTGCCTGAATCCCGCTATACTCGGGGCCACAGGAGAGCTGGGCGATCCTCACCGGAACGGTCATCAGCCCCCCTCCCTGAGGGATTCCAGGAACTCCCGAATTGCGGCTACGAACCGATCCCCTTCTTCCTCGCTGGTCGGATAACGGAGTTCGAGCTTCGGGATCGCCCGGTTCCGCACCAGGTCCTTCAGCAGTTCATTGGTCCGGGCACATCCCATGCAGCCAAATGCAAAATCTGCATCTGTAATGATAATAGCCGCCTCAGCCTCTTCGATCAGGGGCCCCATGATCGCCATCCTTCCCCGTACTCCACTCGGTACCTCCACTGCAGCGTACTTAAGACCCTTCTTAGGTTCTTCGGGGGTGATCTGAAGAGGGGGAGATTCGACGCTGGGGGTCTGAATGCGTTCCCGTATCGCGAGGGCTGATCCCATTGGCTGATGTCCGAACCTTGCCACCATATCCGAGAGGATCAGGCTGGTCATGGGGTATATGAAAATCTTTGCCATGTCAGGCTTCCTCCATCTTGCGTTTAAGGGTCCAGATATCCAGTTTCTCCTTTCGCTGCACCTTCATTGGTTCGGATGTCCTCTCCACAGGAGTCTCCAGACCATGGGATACGTAGGGCAGGAGAGGGATCTCGTACTCGTGACCATGAAATCCTGGGCGTGCACCTCCAAGATTCGCCCGGCACCTGCGAGGATCCCCCGGGGGAAACCCTCTATCCTTAACAAATATGTGGCTGGGATCAAATTCACGAATCCTGCCTATGAGCTCATTTACTTCTTCAGGCATACCGGTGACCTGCAACCCAAAACAGGTTTCCTTGATCATCATTCCTTTTGAAATTTCGTAGGCTTTAAGAGCCAATTCTTCCGGCGTAAATTTGGAGGATTCTATAAACACGTACTTGGTGACGGTTCCCACCAGTATGGGTCGGTATTCTTTCATAGAGATGTCTCCCGGATGTAAAGAGTTCCTTTTTCTTTAAGGCCCCGTAACTTTTCCGGCTCCAGGAATATTCCAACAATGTTGGTCGCTTCAAAAGGCTCTCCGGTCGGTCCGAACTCGCTGTTGTCCGACAACCGAACACCGATGGTGCCGGATCCCTTCCGTGCCTCGTTGGTAACTCCAATCTGGTAGGCCGGAACCTCAGAGGCAGGAGTATTTTCTGGCATGATCTTCGCTGTTCCCTGGGAAGCCGTCTTGAACAGCACCACATCTTCGAAGGTAAAAAAGACCGGGAGCTTCCCGATTGCCCGAAACCGCAGGCCGGTCATCTCCCGGAAGGTCGCCGCGGTGACAGGTGCATGAGCATCGTCAAGGCGGACTGTGACTACCTTCTCCGCGGGAGCAGAGATGAGCCGGATCTGCTTTTCTGCAAGCACCTCCAACGTGGTGGACGGCTCCTGATCTACGATGATGTGATTCCCGTCCCGCGCATCCACCTGCGCCCTTACTCCTCGTTCTTCTGCCACCTGCAAACCTTCGGAAACCGTCATGCCCACCAGATCCAGTCGTTCCGGCGACATGCGGATGCAGAGGGTTTCACCATCCTTCGCCAGTTTTACCAGCTCCAGGCCATGCACCACCTGGCCTACCACCGTATGGGTAGGATGACTTGCAACATCGGTGCGATAGATGTAGACACATCCCCGGGAGGGCCCGACTGTCCGCACCGAGATGGTGCCTTCCCGGCGGGGCAATTTCACGGCCGGAGGCACGTCCAGGGGGCTGATCCGGCAGTCCTGGATATACGTGCTGGTCGCCCGGTGTACAGTAAAATGTTGATCTTTCAAAACCAGCAGCAGATGATCCACGCTCTCTGCACCGATAGTATCGACATGGTCTGGAGTGAATCCCTGGGCAGTGCCCCCCACATAGGTGATGATTTGCATGCCATCTTGAAGGGGAAGGGTTCCTTCGGTGGTGGTGAACGAGCGGGTCCGGTCTTCCCAGGATATCACCCGTTCCATCGAGGAGATCTGGTCACCGGATTCCCAGGTATCCACTACTCCCCGTCCGCTAACCACCTTACCCAGCACTCCCCCCTCAGCAGAAGCTCCATGATCGGCCAGATGGCGCATCCGGGAAAATATGAGGAGGGAGCGTTTGGGATCATATCCTCCACATCCCAGGATCACGTCTCCCCTGTCGTAGGATGCCGGGGTGCGGGATGGAGAAAATTCGGTGGCAAAAGGACCGAAGGCGACTGCGTACCGGTCTTCCCACTGCACACGAAGATCTCTGATTGCCCCGCTGGATTGGATCAGACCAAACCGGGGGTCTGTAGTCTCGATGACCACTTCACCTTTGGAGGTGTTCAGACGGATAAACGGGGTCTGTTCCTCTTCTGCTTCGACCGCGCGGACGATGGCGACAGCACACCCCAGTTCCCGCCCTGGCAGAAGGCTGTCCAGAGTGGTTCCTTCCTTCACCTCCCTCTTTTTGCCATCGAGGTGAATTTCCATGGTCACCCTGTTTCAGGCGCCGGGTTTTCCCATGACCTTTCGTTCTTCTTCGGTAAGACTGGCGAGGACTTCTTCAGTGGGCCCGATCTGCACTATTTTTCCTCCCCGCATCAGGGCTAGGCGGTCACAGATGTCTTTTACGAACTCCATATCATGGGAGACCATGATAAAGGTCTCGTCCATTTCGTTGCGGGAGGTAAGGATAGAGTGTTTCACGTCCAGCTTGGTGATTGGATCCATAGTTCCCGAAGGTTCGTCGAGGATGACAATACGGGGCTCCCGGATCAACACCTGGGCGAGGGCGACCCGGTGACGTTCCCCTTCACTGAGCTGGGACGGATAGCGGTCCAGGATCTCTCGGGACTTCTCCTCTTCAAATCCAGCCATCTTCAGGGTGATAATCGCTTTCCTGACTGCCAGCTCCTTGGGGAATTCCAGACCAATAGCGTCCGTGAGATTGTCCAGCACGGTGCGGTGGGGATAAAGGTCATATTCCTGGTGGAGAAGACCGATATACGCCTTGGCCCGACCCCGCTCCTCGATTCCTGGTTTGGTCATATCCACCCATTCATCACCAATCCGGACGTTCAGTTCTCCGCTGGTAGGCTCAATGATGCCCGCGATGATTCGGCTCATAGTGGTCTTCCCGGCCCCGCTTTTCCCGATGATCCCGAAGATCTCCTTTGCCGGGACCTCAAAGGAGACTCCGTTCACCGCCTTGACCACCCCTCGATCGACGGATACATACCGCTTGATCACGTCTCGGGCGATGATGATATCCTGACCAAACTCGGCTTTTGTATATTTCTCGGAGTCGGCGAACCCTTCCATGAAACGGGCGATCACTGCCGTAGGAGTTCCTACCATGGTCGCTTCTCCGTTAATCAGCAGGATCGCCCGGTCAGCTACATCCTCCACGACCTGGGAGAAGTGGGAGGTTACCACCATTCCCATGCCATTGGATTTCGCCGCATCCCGGAGCATCGCATGCACCAGGTTTGCAGTTTCTGGATCGAGGGTACCGGTCGGTTCATCGGCAAACAGCATGAACGGCTCTTTCGCGAGCTGCCGAGCGAGCACTACCCTCTGTTTTTCCCCTCCTGAAAGGTCGCGGGCGATATGCATCATCCGGTGAGACAGGCGTACTTCATCGAGCAGGTCGGCCGCACGGTTGATCGCCTTGTCACCCGGATATTCGATGTCGTCCAGGGCCCGCAACACATTCTCGATCACCCGGTCATTGCCATACAGGGCAAATGTCCGCTGGAACATGATCGCGGTCCGCCGCATGATTCTCCGCTTCGTGGATTCGTTTTCTTCCGCCCAGAAATCGACATCCAGCCGGCGCATTTCCCCTCCGCAGACCGGGCAGGAATTGCCCGCCTGGCTCGGGATGTCTACCCATTCACATGCTGAACAAGCCGCGATGTGGTACACGATCCTGCCGGCGGTGGGTGGTTGATCCACCCCCCGGATCAGGTGCATCAGCACCGTTTTTCCGGCTCCGCTCCTTCCGATGATTCCGATAACTTCGCCCTCACCAATCTCAAAACTAATATTCTTCAATACAGTTTTCCCATCAAAATCCATTCGGAGGTTGTTTATGGTGATCAGCGGCGCCATGAGCTCTCCTTGTTACCTTGTTAGTATCTCATCTTCATGTTATTAGTTTTTATATTGGAGCACCCGGGTTGCTTTCGCGGGCACAGAGGTCGCGTTCGGTGGAGCATACCTTCCCAACGATCTCCACGACCTCGCTTACACTTTTCACGACAAAATCCGCCTGATCGTACAGCTCCCGGGGTCTCTGTGCCCGCTGCTGTTCGGTGAGAATGGCGAGGTCTGCTCGGGTGAACGCAGCGAGATCGTTGATCCCATCTCCCACCATGACCACCACATCGTACCGGGTTTTCAATTCGTCGATGATACGGGCTTTCATCTGCGGGGTGGCGATCCCGAACACCCGGTCACGGAATATTCCCAAGTGATCAGCAATCTTTTCCAGCTTCGCCGCCCGGTCACCTGAAGCAATAAAGGTGGGAATCCCCAACCGGTGGAGATCAGTGATGGTTTCCTTCGCTCCCGGGAAGGGCTTTCCTCCGGAGGTGATCACATATTCGATGCTCTTTGCCCGGAGATCGACGATTGCCCCACTATCCATGGCCACCAATGCCTGGGAGCGGCAGTGTTCCCACACCGTGCGGATGCACTCCTGGAGATCTCCGATGCGGGCGTTTCGATCGGAATAGATAATATCCCGTACCGAGTCGGCCGTGACCACCCGCCGCGAACAGGCGATCCCGAAACCGATTTCCTTTTCCCGGAGATATTCAGAGAGGTACCGCGGGGGGAGTTCCGCCATGATATCGCGGGAATGGGCGTGGAGAACAACCAGTACACGGTCTGCCGAGGTGAACGTCAGCAGGGTGGTCTCGACATCGATCAGCATCTCCTTCCTGGCGATCTCTTTTGCCACCCGGAAGGTTCTCAGCAGGGTCCCGGCGCTGTCAAAAACCACTGCCACGCTCATGTACCGTTTCCCCTGCAAAGTTCTATGGTGTTACCCTGGATAGTATCTTGAATATGCTGCTTACTGAGACTGCGGAGAAAATAAAGAGCATGGAGATTCGGGGGGCAGGCAGGATTGCCCGGGCCGCAGCGGAAGCGCTGAAAGACCATGCTCTCTCCCGGACGGAATCCGATATCCAAGGCTTTTGCCAAGGTATGCAGGACGCCGCAGACAAACTGGTGTCCACCCGTCCGACGGCGGTCTCCCTCCCCAACGCCGTCCATTATGTGATGAGAGGACTCCAGGAGGCTAGTTGCGTAGAGGGGGCGAAGCGGCAGCTGGTGGAGAGAGCCGAGACCTTCATCCGTGATTCCCTCCAGGCCGTGGACCGGATCGGCGAGTTCGGAGCTCGTCACATCTCGGATGGGGACGTGATCCTCACCCATTGCAACTCCGAGGCGGCTCTCGCCTGTATCACCACTGCCCACCGCAGCGGAAAGGAGATCACGGTCTTTGCCACCGAGGTACGACCAGGCAATCAGGGGCTGATCACCGTCCAGGTCCTGAATGAGTCCGGCATCCCTACCCAGTATATCGT
>JAJRCO010000279.1 GCA_028678905.1 Methanomicrobiales archaeon | reverse complement strand
GGTATACCCAGTAGGTGAGCCTCCCTGATGATGCGGATCCAGGTAGTGGTATCAATTTTCTGGGGGCAGATCACCTGTCGCACCCGGTCATCCAGGATCTCTGCCGCAGTACCGCACAGCGAGTTCAAACCTGCCTGCTTCATCTCGAACAGCACTCTTTCCGTACTCCATCCACTCTTTGCTGCGGCATACGCGACCTCCATGGGATTGCTTGCATGAATATGTACATTGGGAGCCTTTTCACGGATCCAGGAAAGGATTTCGAGGTAAGAATCCGCGGTGAATTCCGGGTGCAGACCACTTACCGTGCAGATCTCGGTCACTCTTCGCGCATCTGCCAGTGCCGCTTTCTCCTGGACCTGTTCTTTTGTCAGGTGATATACACCAGCATCTCCGGGTTTTTTGCTGAAACCACAGAAGCCGCAGGCGTTCACACAAAGATTAGTAACGTTGATATTCTGATTCCTGACATAGGTGACCACATCTCCAGCCCGTTCATGGCGCAATTCATCGGCTGTAGCTGCGATTTCCCAGATCAATCGGTCCTGGACCTGAAGGAGCGAGAGCGCCTCTTCTCCGGTAAGCCGGTGTCCCGCTACCACATCGGCAAGCAGCGTTCGGAGCGCAGAATACTCTCTCATTCTGGTTTTTCCGTGTATTGTGTATACACCACCGGGGTATAAGTCCTGCCCTTTTTCCACTCAGATAGGGAGAGAAGTGCTTTTCATCCCTCATTCCTAATCGTGCATCCATGATGGAAATGCGCATCGCCCTTTCCGATAAAGAGGCAAACGGATATGTAATTCCCCTGGGTCCGGTCAATCTTGTTTTAATCACGACCGATGTAGGCATGGTGGGATGCGGAGCGTTCGACATCATGGCACTGGACCGTTTCGATTATCCTGCCGCCCGAGGCCGGTCGAACCGGGACACTCCCATCGTCACTCTGGAAGATCTGCTCGAGGGGGTGGTAAGAGATGCAAACCATCAGGCAGAAATTCGCGGGATTCAGGTAGGAATGCCAATCCGGGTTGCGTTGGGTCTTCTCTGACCGAACGGGATATTCTGGATTGGCAGAAAAATAGTCTGACCCTGCCGGTTACACGTCAGTTATGAGATCCGTTGCAGATAGTCTCCTCTTCCGGGCACAGCTGCTCAGCGCCTACCCTTTTTCCGGGGACTCTTTTCTGCCTTCCCCTCTTCCTTTTTCTCCCGTGAGGAGAGATAGAGCTCGTGCAGGATAAGGATGATGATGATCACCGCGGCAAACTGAGGGAGGTAAAGAGCGGGATATCCGAGAAATGGAATCGCTAACAGTGCCTTTCCCACGATCCAATCTCTTTGCACCGGCTCGATCTGTCCGATTCCCTGAATCGCCCCGACCTGATCGATGTTGGCATTATGATCCCCTTTGGTAATGTATCCTTCGTGGGGTGCCGTGATGTTCCGTTCAAAAAAATAACTGTCCACCTGGATGGTGACCGGTACCACCTCACCCGTTTCTACCCAGAACAGCGCGCGGTGGATGATGGGGTGGATGCTCGCCATGCCGTTGGGTTGGTAGATGATCACATTTCCATAATCCCCGAAAGACAAAAAGCCACTTTCCCGGCCTTCTTCCGCGCTGATGAGCGGACCAAACCGATCTTTGTCCACCACCAGCACCAGGTCCCCCACATTCATATGCGGTACCATGCTCTCCGATTCCACGGTTACAACTGCTGGCCAAGTTCCGGAAACGAGAAACAGACTCAGGGCGATTCCTCCGACGACCAGAAATACCCAGAGCAGATCGCGGAGAAGAGATATCGCGGGATGGGTACTGGTTCTGAACCTGCTTATCGCATCGCGAATCCGTACAGCATCCATGCGAACCTGTCCATTATTTATTTTCTGTCAGAACATATATCCTCTCTACCCAGGAAATCGATATAAGATTCCAGGAAAGCTGCGATAATGATGCCCGGCGAACAGGAGATCGTTCAGAGATTCCTTACCACTAAAAGACAGGTGCATCCCGACGTGGTGCGCTACTTACGGGATCAGAACGATCCCTCCCTCATTGACAAAATTCTCGCCGGCCTGCCTCAGGATACGCTGGTGGTCTCTTCCCAACACGTACCGGCATTACGCAGTGAGAGAGATGGGATACGATTTCTTCCGGAACCAGATCTGGAGGTTCTTCGTGGTGCGGATGGTATCTCTAACCCGAGTGGTAATTTCGGAGATTTCCTTCACTATTTCCGTGATCGGTTCACCCGGCTGGGGGAGATGATCCGGGCAAGGACTCCGGCCATCCCCATCCAGGCATTGAGTCGCAACAACCTCTACCGTCAGCAGCAGGAATGTACGCTTATCGGGATGGTGTCGGACATCCGCACCACCACCCACGGCCATCGGATGGCAGATGTGGAAGATACCACTGGACAGATACCAGTCCTGTTTAATAAGGATCGGCCGGTATTTTCAGAAGCAGAACGAATTGTTCCGGATGAAGTGATCGGGGTGAGGGGAAAGCTATCAAACGACGGAAAAATCTTTTTTGCTGATTCCGTAATCCGACCGGATATCCCGGTCACCCATGCACCCTACCACAGTGAACGACCAGGCAGGGCGGTATTTATCTCTGATATCCATGTGGGTAGCAATACTTTCATGGAGAGGGAATGGGGGAGATTTGTTGACTGGATGGAGCAGAGCAACGCCCAGTATCTGTTGATTGCCGGAGACCTGGTGGACGGAATAGGGATATACCCAAATCAGGACGCAGAGCTGGTGATCAAGGACATATACGACCAGTATACGGCCCTTGGTGAGATGCTTTCTACTATTCCCCGTCATATACGGATCATCCTTTCTCCCGGCAACCACGACATCGTCCGGGGGGTGGAACCTCAACCGACCATACCGGAACCTTTCAGGAAGGGCTTTCCGAAAAACTGCATCTGGGTAGAGAACCCGTGCCTGCTCTCCCTGCAGGGAGTTCGGGTACTGATGTACCATGGAAGATCCATCGATGACATGATCGGCCTGATCCCCGATGCCTCCTATGCACATCCCCAGCAGATGATGGAGGAGATGCTTCGACGCCGGCACCTTGCACTCACCTACGGGAAGAGAGTTCCTCTCGCTGCAGAGAAGACCGATCGGCTGATCATAGACCCCGTACCCGAGGTCCTCCATACCGGGCATGTCCATACTTCGGGGATCACCACCTATCGGGGAGTGCTGGGCATCAATGCCGGAGCCTGGCAGTCGCAGACCACATTCCAGAAGCAGATGAATGTCCATCCGACCCCGGGGCGATCAGTTATCCTGGATCTCCAGACCCTGCAGCCGGAAGTTCTCGATTTTACCCTCCCTATTGCATCCTGATTCTGGAAAGGGAATCCCGACAGGTCAGAAGGCATCAACCGGAGCCGACATGTCACCGGTCCTGTCAAACGGGTGCACCAGTTTCGGCTGGATTATGGTACAGACCGAGAATCATCCGGTAATGCGTCTTCACACGAACGAAGAGAATATTCACGTATATCCCTCTCGGTGATCGATGTCCGGTGCACATCGGGATACCCTAATGCCTATTCGTGAATAGGGAGAAAACCGGCTGAAATTCTCAATCAGTCTGTTTTTTAAACGTGGGCATGCAACCTTTGAGGGATACATTCAAAAAGAGATCGTGGAGGTCTACGAAGGGTATGGATTTACTGATCTGGGCACCGGTATGTGCAATCATTGGATTGCTCTTTGCAGCGTATTCATTCCGGTCTATGATGAAAGAGGAGACTGGATCCGATTTGATGCGGAAGATCGCGTCAGCCATTCAACTAGGAGCCATGGTCTATCTCAAACAGCAATACTCCTACATTGCGATTTTTGTGATCGGATTTGCCATTGTTCTGGCCCTGGTCATCCACCCCCTGACAGCCGTGTGTTTCATTGTAGGAGCAGTTCTTTCCGCGACGGCAGGATTCGTGGGTATGAGTGCTGCAACCAGGGCTAACGTCAGGACTACCAATGCAGCAAAACGCGGGATGGCCGCCGCATTCAGGGTGTCCTTCTCCAGCGGGATGGTAATGGGACTCACCGTCGTCGGTCTCGGTCTTTTCGGACTTTCCATCATGTTTTATCTGGTCAATGCCTTCAGCACACTTGATCTTGCGGCTGTGGTGAATATCGTTTCAGGGTTTTCTCTCGGCGCCAGTTCTATCGCCCTGTTTGCCCGCGTCGGAGGAGGGATCTTCACCAAAGCAGCAGATGTAGGGGCGGATCTTGTAGGAAAGGTAGAGGCAGGAATTCCTGAAGACGACCCCCGAAATCCCGCGGTGATTGCAGATAACGTCGGAGACAATGTAGGGGATATCGCAGGAATGGGAGCGGATCTCTATGAATCTTATGTCGGTTCAATAATTGCTACCATGCTTATCGCGGTAACGGCAATTGCGGGAACGCAGTTTATAGGTGTGAGCCCCATTAATCTTGTCTTCCTGCCCTTATTGATAGCAGCAGCCGGAATTATCGCCTCTATCATCGGGTCATTCTTCGTCCGTACGAGTAAAAATGAAAGTAGTGCTATTCACAAAGCATTCAATGCAGGAACTTTCGCGAGTTTGATCATCACAATTTTTGCAACGTACTATCTGGTGGTCATCCTGATCGGACCCCAGTATCTCGGGATCTTCATCGCCACTGTCGCTGGTCTGGTGGCCGGATTTCTCATCGGACTTATCACCGAATACTATACCTCTTATGAACGCGCACCTACGCTGGCCATCGTAAAATCCTGTGAGACCGGGGCAGCAACCGATATCATCGCAGGCCTCGCGAAAGGGATGGAAAGCACTTTTATTCCTGTCTTGATAATCGCAGCTGCCATCATCATCGCCGCAAATCAGGCTGGGTTATATGGGATTGCCATTGCCGGTGTCGGAATGCTTGCAACACTCGGTATTACCCTGTCCGTCGATGCCTATGGGCCCGTAGCCGACAATGCGGGAGGGATCGCGGAGATGTCCCACCAGGAAGCGGGTGTCCGTAGAATCACCGACACGCTTGATTCGGTTGGGAACACCACTGCCGCAATTGGAAAAGGCTTTGCTATTGGAGGTGCTGCTCTGACTGCTCTCGGACTCTTCGCCGCATACTCTCAGAGTGTCAATCTGGATATCGTGAACATGCTTGAGTACACCGTTTTCGTCGGCATTCTCCTCGGAGCCATGCTTCCCTTCCTTTTCTGCAGCTTTGCTATGACTGCAGTCGGTAAAGCGGCTGGGTATATCGTAGATGAAGTCCGCCGGCAGTTCAGAGAAATCCCTGGACTCATGGAGGGGAAGGCGGAACCTGACTATACCGCGGCTATCAACATCTCCACCAAGGCAGCAGTACGGCAGATGATTCTTCCCGGCGTCCTGGCTATAGTTTCTCCCTTAATTGTAGGCATTTTCCTTGGGAAAGGTGCCCTCGCGGGGCTGCTGGTCGGTTCCATCGCCAGTGGATTTGTCCTTGCTATTATGATGGCTAATGCAGGGGGGGCCTGGGATAATGCCAAAAAGTGGATCGAACAGGGTAACTGCGGGGGAAAAGGCTCCCCTGCACACAAAGCGGCGGTCACTGGTGATACAGTAGGCGATCCGTTCAAGGATACCGCCGGCCCTGCCTTGAACATTCTTCTGAAACTGATGGCGATCGTTGCGGTGGTCTTCGCACCGATCTTTCTCCTGTAATATTTTTTTTTCTACCTCGGACGTGACTTACGGAATTGGTATGCCGTAAAAAAGATCTATTTTTCAATCTTCAGAGAGGGAGTTACACGAGGCGGATGGTCATGCAACAGGGGGGCGGTCCCGAGATGGAACTGAATACACCGTATTGCTTTACCGGAGAATTCATTGCCAGGTCGGGTATATTTTCAGTTAATGACCGAAAAGGAGAGATCCCCTGTTTCCGCGTCGTCGCCTGTCCCTCTACGGGAGATGGTTTCTTATCAGGACGGTTCCATTGTCAGCCGTATGCTTATCAACACGGCTTCTGGCACCGTGACCTTGTTTGCTTTCGATAAGGGACAGGGATTATCGGAGCATTCCGCCCCTTATGATGCCCTGTTGATCAACCTTGAAGGACAGCTGGAGGTTACTATCGAGGGAACACCCTATCTGGTAATGGAGGGAGAGATGATTCTTATGCCGGCCCGGGTGCCTCACGCGGTGCGGGCGATATCACCGTTTAAGATGATGCTGGTGATGATTCACGCCTGATAATAGTGTCCTTCCCCACATCAGTGAGAGACGTATATTTCTTGGGGGTGTTCCTGATCGCTGCCTCGTGTTCCGTTTCCTCGGTTGCCATCGTCAGTATTTAGCAGGGCGGGACATGCCTGAGACAGGTGAAATATGACGAGTGATGGAGTGTTTTCAAAAGATAGTCCCTGCAGATTACGGGGAATTGTGAGGGCCCAACCCGTGATCTTTCCATCAGACGCTCAGGTCATACTACAGTCACCCGATCACCTGCGTACACTACTCACCGATAAACCGGATTCTGGAATCCTTTCCCTGGATAGTCCGTATCTTGCGCAGATCGTCTAAAAGTTCGTCGATGAATGAGGTATGCAGATGGAAAGAAAAATGATCGATGGTGTCGGGTATCGCGAGTTCGAAATCTTTCATCTGAGCCAGTATTTCTTCTCTCGACGTCTTTTTCTTCTCCCGCAAAAAGAGGATGACTTTGTCCACGATCATTTTCTTCAACGCAAGGTTCATCAGAGCTCGGGAAAATGAGTCTTCCTCTACCTCCCGACTCTGACCGAATTTCTCCAGCTCGTCGAGCTCTAGCATCAGAACCGATTCAGGCCCCAGTGTCACGGGATACACGGTTTCCGAATATGTGGTGATCAGGCGCGTAATACCGTGGGTAGCCAGGTCATCGCTTTCTGGTTCGAGAAGCAGATCGGCGGGATACTCAGTGATGGCCTCCTCCGGATCGATCGTCCCCCGCAGGTACATTCCGTCATCCCTTGGTTCTATCAGGCTGTTTTCCTGAAGAAGAATAAGTGTTAGGTACCGGTCGTGAAGAAAAGACTCATCTTCTTCACATAACGACGTCTGTTCCGATGCTTCCGAACCGGTGAGCTGCTGGAGGCGTTCCCATTCGGGCCCCTGATCGAGGCGATCGCCCGCCTTATGGCTGGTTAAGAATTCCTCAAGAACTTTGCTGCGGTGGTGCATCTCGTCCGCGGCTTCCAGGTACACGTCTTTTCTTTCGGGAGAATCGCCGATGCTTTCTTTGCTCTGCATTTCCTGAACAAAGGAGAGAAAGGTGCGGATACTGCCTTTCAGGTTCATTTCCGTATGAATCGAGGTCAGCACCCGTTTCGATGCACCGCACTTGTGTTTCTTCGCGAAGCGAACCAGTTCCTCCGCATCCTCTGCCTTGTACAGCAGGATTTCTTCTCCCAGCGCCATGCTGAATCATTCGCCCAGCAAGAGATTAAGAGTATTCCCTTAACTACTGATGAAGGAACCATTCCCCAATTTTCCTGCACAGCATATTGCTGGATGGGAGAAAGCGGGCGGTGTCGGATCGTATCTGCTTTTTCTCCCGTACACCGCTGTCACGGGTCCAGTTCTCGATCATCGGAGCGGTCATTTCCATATGAAACTGCAACCCCAGTGCACTTCCGACGGAAAGAGCCTGGTTTCTCACCTCTTTCCCCGTGCAGAGAAGGGTGGCTCCGGAGGGCAGGTCAAAGGTATCTCCATGCAGTTGAAACGCATAAAACTGCGACGGAAGAGGGACGGGGGGGGAGGTGTCTGATCCGGTTATCAGGGTCCACCCCAGTTCCTTTCGGTATGGGTACACCCGACCCCCGAATGCATCTGCGATCAGCTGGGCTCCCAGACAGATCCCCAGGACCGGAAGGTTTCGTTTCACATATTCCCTGATCAGGCGCTTCTCCTGGCGTAGGAAGGGGAAATCCTGTTCGTCATGGACGCTCATGGACCCTCCCATAATCAGGAGATGGGTCTCCTGTAGGGCCGGGATCTCCTGCGTTTCATACAGGGGCAGGATCCGGGCCGTTACTTTCTGTTCCCTCCACACGGTCTCAAAGAAGCCGGCAGTCTCACCGGCTTCATGCTGAAGAACCGCGATCTTCATCTCAGTTCCAGGGATTCAAGGAACAATTCATGAAGACGGAGATCTCCGGTCAGTTCGGGATGGAAAGAGAACGCTATATGCAGTTCCTTTCGCACCCCCACGATACCTTCCGGGATACGGGCCAGAACCTCGATCTCCTGGCCTACCCGGGTGACCACCGGTGCCCGGATGAACACTGCGTGGAAGGGGCTGTTCAATCCCTTCACCTCGATATCGGATTCGAACGATTCTTTCTGCCTCCCAAATGCGTTCCGCTCCACCCCCATGTCCATAATTCCCAGGGGTTGGATGCGGGCATCTGAGGTATCGTTTCCCAACAGCACCATCCCGGCACAGGTCGCAAAGATAGCTCCATCGTACTCACGAATTTCCTGGAACAGGTCATTTTTTTGGATCAGCCGGGAGATGGTGGTGGACTCTCCGCCCGGAATAACAAACGCATCACAGGGCGCAAGGTCCCTTTTGTTCCGCACCGGAACCACCTCTCCGGGGGATTCTCGTTTGGTAAGTGCAGTCCTGAACGCATGGAGGTGTTCATGTACATCGCCCTGAAGGGCGAATACCCCTATCCTAACGGCCACGGTACTGCAGCACCTCGTCCTCGCGGAGTGTGTGGATATCGAGCCCCGGCATTGCCTCCCCCAGCCCTTTGCTTACCTCCGCGATGACCTCAGGTTCATGGAAGTGGTGCACTGCCCCCACGATTGCCTTCGCCATCCGTTCCGGCTGAGAGGATTTAAAAATCCCGGACCCCACAAACACCCCATCTGCTCCCAGCTGCATCATCATGGCCGCATCGGCAGGAGTTGCGATACCGCCCGCAGAGAAGTTCACCACCGGGAGACGGCCACGCTCCGCACATTCGAAGACCAGGGGAGCAGGGGCCTCGATATCCCGGGCATAGTCGGAGAGTTCCTGGCGATCCATCCCCCGCAGAGCGCGTATGGCCCCCATTATAGCTCTCATATGTCTGACCGCCTCCACCACATTCCCGGTTCCGGCCTCTCCTTTTGTCCGGATCATGGCGGCCCCTTCTTCTATCCTGCGCAGGGCCTCACCCAGGTCCCGGGCACCACACACGAAGGGGATAGTAAACTTTTTCTTATCGATATGGTACTGTTCGTCCGCTGGTGTCAGTACCTCGCTTTCATCGATCATGTCTACACCGAGAACCTGGAGTGTTTGGGCTTCGACGAAATGCCCAATCCGGACCTTGGCCATCACCGGAATGCTGACCATCCCCATGATCTCGACAATTCGTTGCGGATCGGCCATGCGGGCTACACCTCCTGCCTTGCGTATATCGGCCGGCACCCGTTCCAGCGCCATCACGGCCACCGCCCCGGCAGATTCCGCAATCTTTGCCTGCTCGGCCGTGGTCACATCCATGATCACGCCCCCTTTCTGCATGGATGCAAATCCTCTTTTCAGAAGCTCCGTGCCGAACCGCAAGTCTTTGAGATCCATGTGCTCACATATTGGTGAAAGGGCGCAATAAACATAATGCGGCGATGAGGATAGCCGAGAAGATCAGCACCGTCGCCCTTACCGCCCATATCACCCGGCCCCCGCCGTAATCGAGCGTGATCCCGGGTTGGCCCATCCGGTACACGCCTGGTTTTTCGAAAACCACGCCAGTGCCCCCCGCAATCAGGGCCAGGGGGATCCCCCCATTCACACCCGGTCTCTTATGGGCGTCGGATTTCAGAGCCCTATAAGCGGCCTGTCCTCTCCCTTGCACCGAGAAATACAACAGCAGCACGACGCCACTGATCCGGGCCGGAAGGTATCCCAGTAAATCGTCTGCCCGGGCCGGCCACCATCCCAGCCGGGTGCGTTCATCCCGGTATCCCAGCATCGCATCCATCGTATTGGCCGCTCGATATGCCGCCGCGAGAGCCAGACCGGCTCCGAACAGTTCTCCAACACCGAAATAAAAGAGCGGGGCGATGACGCTGTCGACCAGATTTTCCGAGACGGATTCATAGGCCGCAGAGAGGACCTGTTCCTGGTTGAGGCTCGATGGATCCCGGCTGACCATCATGGCTACCTTTTCTCTGCCTGCATCAAGCCCTCCTTCTAGTGCCAGGGTTACCGCCCGGACATGATCTTCAAGAGATCTCCAGGCCATGCAGATCTTCAGGAGGAAAGGACCTCCGATAAGCAGGATATACCAGGGAACAAGTTGTTCGAACAGCAGGAAGGGAAGGGAGAAAAGAAGGACGGTACAGGCCCATAAGGCCACCCCGGCAAATCGTTGCAATCTTGACGGATAGTGGTCCGGTCGCCCCCACCATCCGATAAATCTGCCCAGGACAGCCACTGGATGGAGAGATGTGCGAGGATCCCCTACCACGCGATCGATGAGAAGGGAGAGAGCTACGATGAGCCCCGGTAGTACCATGCGAGCGCGGCACCGCCCAGTACGAGGATGAACCCGATGCCATTGACCAGATCGGTCTCGAACAGAGAATTCATTCGGATGAAGACCCAGGAGAGGTAGAACAGGACACCCAGACCCATGACTGCCAGAGGCAGCAGGCGACCGGGTTTCGATCGTTCCTTCTTTTCTTTAGCGGGTGCCTCTGGAGGAGTTTCGCATTTTTTGGTCACGAAAACCTTAAACGCCGTCTTTTTCGTGCCATAGCCGGTGACTACTTCCATGTCGAATACTCCGGCATAGGGGCCCTCCTTCATCGGAATCGGGTATTCCAGCACATCCTCCACATACAGGTTTTCCTGAATAAAAGAGGTGTACAACTGGGAATTGGTGGCCGATATCGATACGTGAGTGGGATGGCCCCCCCTGTTGATGAATTTCAGGACCAGGGTTTCCCCGGATACCACCTCAATCTGGCGGGGTACTTCGATGGTATTTATTCCCCGTCTGTTGATGTAGATTTCTACGACGACCATAGTTATTACGAATCCTCCGCTTCTGGAGGGAGCAGATTGGGTATACCATCAATAATAGGATACTCCACCCGGCAGGTCCCGCACCTCAGGGATCCCTCCACGATCTCCACATCGTTCTCCTCCACAACATTCAAGGTGAGCTCCCCCTTGCAGACCGGGCAGCACAGGATATCGAGAAGTTTCCGTCTCATACTTCATCCCTCAGGTCGATGATATGGGAGACGTCTGGGCCGGTGGAGATGAGGGTTACCGGTATCTGGATATCCTCCTCCACCATATCGACGAATTCACGGGCAGTTCTGGAGAGCTGGTCATAACGGGTGGCCCCATAACAGCCTTTGTCCACCCGATCGATGCCGGTGATCGCGGCCTGGGTGGCCCCATTCACCATCACCGAATACTGCGCCAGCTTCGAATCCCATTTTCCGATGCGGCGGGGACGGTGGGTCACAGTCCCGAACTCCTCAATCCCTTTTTCCTTCGAAGTTTCCATGGACATTTCGGTGGAGAAGGGTCCTTCTCCCACCCGGGTGGGATATGCCTTGAACACCACCATCACGTCGTCTATGTTGGTGGGGCCCACCCCGTTGTCTGCAGCGATCTGGGAGGCCGAGGTGTCCTTACTGGTGACATAGGGATAGGTACCAAAGAAAAGCGATATCCCAAATCCCTGAGATCCTTCCAGGATGACACATTCCTCCGCCTTCAGAGCCCGATTAATTTCCAGAGGAACATCGATAAGAAAATCTTTCAGTTCGGGTACATCCTTGGCTTGGCGGGCAATCCGCAATACCCGGTCTGCGTTGGCGGGACCGCATCCGGTCCCGGTGCTCCCGATGGTCTTTGCGAGATGTTCGTCTTTCTTATCCCGCTGAATGTGGGATTCCTCGATGATCCCGCACCGTCCGTCCACGAAGGTCCGTCCACCGACTCCCAGGAGTTCTACCTCATGCAGGAAAACCCGCGGATCGACGAGCACCCCCGTCCCGATAAACAGGCGTGCACCCGGATACACAAAACCGGAGGGCACCATCCGTACCCCATAGGCCTTATCTCCAACAGTGACTGTATGTCCGGCATTGGGGCCTACTCCACCACGGGAGATGATGGCCGGTTTATCCCGATGCGCAATATGTGCAACGATCTTACCCTTCCCCTCATCTCCAAAGAATCCACCTACAACGACTATACAGGTCATTACTTAACCATGCTATGTGGGTTATCGAGGCAATAAAGGTTTATCATCAGGGTGCCATCCGTCTGTCATGCATCCTCCTCATAATCGCTGGGGCAACAACGGACCATAGAATTTCGGTATGTGGTCCCGTATCCTGCCGGCTATTGTCACCCATTCATCCGTAAAAGATTGTGGAGTGTTCCAGTCTGCCCGCTATCGGCGCAAAGATTCATCAGGATACACCCCGCAAAATTGCCCATACCCACCTAGCTCTTCCCGCAGAGAGAGCCTCAACATCATATACAAGAATGGAGAACGGTGTCGGCTACTTCCCTCATACTCACGTAACATGATGAGGGAAGCGAGGAGTACGAGGGAGCCACCTGGGAGTTCCACATAATCCTGCTGGGTACGTTATAAAATTTTTCTTCTGATCCGGAAGAGAATTTTAGTCCCTTGAGGTAACAGGTTCCTGTGCGGGGGGTATCTGGCAGTCCTCTGTCAGACATTCTCCACTGGAAATAAAGGGGTTCCCGGCAGCCCCAAAGTGAGATTCTGGTCTACTGGTTCGCCGGATACAAAAGCGATAGTTTATCACCTGGAGAGGTGGAGGCATTCAGAGCCCATGGATAAACGCTTCCATTCGTTTCAGCGCCTCGATCAGATGTTCACGGGACACCGCGTACGCACAGCGCAGGTATCCTGCTCCTGCTCCCCCAAATACTGATCCCGGGACCACGGCGACGTGTTGCTCGGCGAGAAGGCGTTCCGCAAAGGTGATATCGTCCAGCCCCGTTTTTTCCACGGAGGGGAAGGCATAGAATGCCCCCTCCGGAGTGTGGCAGGGAAGCCCGATGCGGTTCAGGCCTTCCACGAACAGGTTTCTCCGTAGCAGATATTCCCGCACCATGCGATTTTTGTCTTCCTCCCCATTTCGCAACGCCTCGATTGCTGCCATCTGAGCCATGATAGGGGCGCAGAGCATCACGTACTGATGAATTTTCAGGGCGGCCTCACAGAGGGAGGGGGGAGCGCACAGGTACCCTACTCGCCAGCCAGTCATCGAATATGCTTTGGAGAATCCGTTTAAGGTGATTGTCCTCTCACGGAGACCCTCCAGTGATGCGATGGCGGTGTGAGACCCCTCATAGGTTAGGGCTGAATAGACCTCGTCTGAGATGAGGAGGAGATCGTGATCGATGACGATATCTCCGATCTCCTTCAGGTGGCTCTTTTGCATCACCGCTCCGGTGGGATTATTGGGGAAGTTCATCACGAGCGCCTTGCTCTTGTTGGTGATCCGCTCCATCAGTATATCCGGTTGGAGACGGAAGTGGTGTCGTTCGTCACACGGAACGGGGACAGACACCCCCCCAGCCAGCGTGGCACAGGGAGCGTAGGCGACATAGCATGGCTGGGCTACTAGCACCTCGTCCCCTGGATCAATGATTGCCCGCAGAGCGATATCGAGCCCTTCGCTAACTCCGCTGGTGACCAGGATTTCGCCTTCCGGATCATAATCAACCCCAAACCGTTTGCCAATATCGCGGGAGATCAGCTGTCGAAGAAGGAGCAGCCCTTTGTTGGATGTGTACGAGGTATGCCCCTGCTCTATAGCATAGATGCCCGCTTCCGACACCGTCCAGGGGGTATTAAAATCCGGTTCACCAACTCCAAGGGTGATCACATCCTCCATGGACAACAGCAGATCGAAGAATTTTCTGATACCGGAGGGAGGAATATCCCGGGCGCGGGAGGATACGAAATCTCTCATGACGTCCTCAGAATGTCAGGGGAAGACGTTCTCCCTCCTCCCGTTCGTAGAAGAGGTTGCCATTTTCCTTGTAGGTCTTCATAATAATGTGGGTGGCCGTTTCCCGGATATGATCGATGGGTGCGATCTGCTCGGACACAAAACGGGCTATCTCGTGCATGTTTTTAGCTGAGACATGCAGCTGCAGATCGTAGACGCCGCTCATCAGGCGCAGCGATTTGACCTGGCGGAACCGAGCGATCCGTTCGGCGATCCGATCATACCCGTAATCCCGTTCTGGGGTCACCTTCAGATCGATGATCGCAGACACTTCGCCATCCCCTGCCCGCTCCCAATCGATCACCGTGGTGAATTTCCGGATGATCTTTTTCTTCTCCAGTTCCCGAATCCGTTCCTCTACTTCAGATTCTGACAGCTGAGCCATTGCTGCAATTTCATGAAGGGGGATGCGGGCGTTTTCTTCCAGTACCTGCAGCAGGATGCGGTCTTTTTCGTCCATTATATCACCTGAACAGTCCCCTCAGCTGGTTGATATCCATCTGCATCAAGCTTTCCTCTTTCAGGCGCGGATCGGAGGAGATAACCTCATATATCTGACCGGTATTCGCATCGATGGAGATCTCTTTGGTCCTGCCATATCTCCCTCTGCTCACGACGCGGGTGGTGATCACCCCAAGCATGTTCAATTCCGAGATAAGGTCGGTTATTCTCCGCGGAGTCAGCACATCCAGATCGACAACCTGCGCGAGTTCACGGTACACCTGGACTACCTCTCCGCTGGTGAAGATCTTCTTTCCCAGCTGGTCCAGCAGGAGCATCGCATAAAGGACGGCCTTGCTCTGTGTGGGGAGCGTGGAGATGCACTCCACCATGCTGTCCGCTTCGATTTTGTCCTGAGCCATTTTAACGTGACGTTCCAGGACTTTGGTCCCATTCTCTCTCTCCGCAAGCTCACCGGATACACGAAGCAGGTCAAGAGCCCTTCGTGCATCCCCATGTTCTTGGGCGGCCAGGGCGGCGCACAGGGGTATTACCGCCTCATCCAGCACGTCCTCGTTGAACGCCATATCCGCACGCTGCTGGAGGATATCACAGAGCTGGGGGGCATTATAGGGGGGGAACACGATCTCTTCTTCTGAAAGAGAGGAGAGAACGCGAGGATCCAGAAAGTCGGTGAAACGCAGATCGTTGGAGATGCCGATAATGCTCACTCGTGCCCGCTCCAGATCAGAGTTAATGCGGGTAAGGTTGTAGAGAGTCTCATCCCCACTTTTCTTCACCAGCTTGTCGATCTCGTCAAGAACGATGATCAGAACTCCCCTGGTTTCTTCAAGCTGGTTCTTTAATTCGGTATACACCTGGTCGGTTGGCCAGCCGGTAAACGGGATATTGGTTCGTGCTTTGTCGCTGGCCTTGCTTTCTAGATCTTCGATGCATTTTGCGATCTGAGCAAG
>JAJRCO010000174.1 GCA_028678905.1 Methanomicrobiales archaeon | reverse complement strand
TCATCCGCATCGAGAGCAGCCGCTGCAGCCGCGGCGCGACGAGCGATCCGGCGAGCAACGTGACGCCGAAGACCGCGACGACGCCGCCGATCGCCGCGCTCGAGAGGCCCTGGCGGCGGCCGACGACGATCAGCGTCAGGAACAGGCCTTCGTAGACGACGTTGCTTCCCGCGGCCAGCAGCTGGGTCGTCCAGAGGAACGGGTGCGTGCGCAGCCAGCGGTAGCCCTCGGCGATCTCCTCGCGTGCCCGCGTCGCGGTCCGCTCTCGCTGCTCCTGGAACGGCGTGCGCATCGCGAGCAGCGAGACGAGCGAGAACGCGTAGGAGAGCGCGTCGACGAGGAACGGCAGCGAGCGCGCGACGCCGAACAGCGCGCCGCCGAGCGGGCCCGCGCTGAGCTGCACCGTCGCGATGCGCGACTGCTCCGTCGCGGCGGCGCGAGGCAGCTGCACCGCGGGCACGACCGCGCGCAGCGCTCCCGTCTCGCCGATGTTGAAGAGCGCGAACAGTGCGCCCTCGACGAATGCCACGACGACGATCTGCGCGAACGTGACGCGGCCGAGCATGAGCGCGGCCACGAGGCTCGCGAGCGCGACCGCGCGGCCCGTGTCCGCGAGCAGCATCAGCCCCTTGCGATTCCAGCGGTCGACGGCGACGCCGGCCGGCAGCGCGAACAGCACGTACGGCGCGAAGCGTGCAAAGCCGACGATCCCCGCCTTCGCGGGGGAGTGCGTCAGCGCCAGGACGAGCAGCGGGTACGCGATCTGCGACGACTCGGAGCCGAGCGTCGAGAGGCCTTGCCCCAGCTGGAGCAGGACGAAATCGCGATTTCGTCGGAGCGGGGGAGGCGCCACCGGACGGCATGGTGCCGTCCCGCCCGCATCCGGTGTCGAGCCGGACTAGATCAGGCCGCAGGACCGGGCGGTGTTCGGCCACGGGAAGAACCCGCGTCCGGAGCGGAACGCGCGCTCGGCGACCCAGATCTGCTCCAGCGGCGTCCAGTGGTCGGCCGTGCCCTTGCGTGCGAGCAGCCAGCCGCCGTAGTGGCGCTGGAAGGTGAGATCCATCTGCAGGCCGCCGTAGTAGGGCGCGGTCGTGTCCTGCCAGCTTCCCTCGAAGTGGTGGATGCAGAGCCATTCGTGCAGGTGGGGCGGACGCTGCGCCCGCGAACGCGCGACGTTCGCGCGCCGGCGCCACAGCGAGACGGCACGCTGCGCGTCGGCGACGCTCAGCTCGTACAGCACCCGGCCGTAGGTGCGCGCGCGCGGCGCTCCCATCAGCCGCTGCCAGTTCCACGTGGTGTGCTGGAACGTCACGAGCTGCCGGTGGAGGTAGCGCAGGGCAGCTGTCTCCGATCGGCCGGCTGAGCCGGCGGCACGCGAGAGCGAGCTCGCGGCGAGGAACGACGCTGCAGCAACCAGCAGCGCAGCAAGGACCGACATGAGTCGTCTCAAGGAAGAACCCCCCAGTTCGCTTGCACGGATCTGTCGGGCGGCTGACCGCAATGCCGGGAGCCCGACAGGGCAACGCGTTGTCGTCGCAGGCTACCGACAGCCTCCGAGGTTCCGTCGTTCGTAATGAGCGTGTTAACAGGTCCTAGGAGCGGAGCGGCTTAGGAGGTTCTAGGAGCGGAGCGGCCTCGGGCGCCTGAACAGGCCGTCCGAAAGCCGCGCGGGAGCGACGAATCCCGCATAGAGCAAGGCGACGCCGGCCGCGATCGTCACCGCGCCGCCTGCAGCACCAAGGCTGCCGACGGCGCTGCCTGCGGCGGCGGTGGCGACGCCAGCGAGCACGAGCACGCTCGGCAGCGGCCGCCGGCGGAGCGTTCCGAGCGCGACCGCGACGACCGCGAGCACCCCGAGCGAGTTGCCTGCGACGGCGAGCAACCGTCCCGGGACGAAGGCGAGCTGGTCTTGTGCCGCCGGGATCGCGGT
>JAJRCO010000011.1 GCA_028678905.1 Methanomicrobiales archaeon | reverse complement strand
CAGGCGGGGGAGGGGGAGGCGGCACTGTCACGTCGGTAGCCACCGGAACGGGCCTCACGGGCGGCACGATCACCACAACTGGCACGATCTCACTTGCCGCCATCGCAGATCAGTCCGCGCTCGCCAACACCTCCGGCGGCTCCGCCGCGCCCATCGCGACCGCGTTTTCCGCCATCGCGGGCGTGGGCTCGGCGCTGAAGTGGACGACGGGCCGCACGCTCGCGATCACCGGGGACCTGGCCTACACCTCGCCCAGCTTCGACGGCTCCGGCAACGTCACCGCCGCCGGGACGCTGGCGACGGTCAACGCCGATGTCGGCTCCTTCACCAACGCCAACATCACCGTCAACGCCAAGGGCCTCATCACCGCTGCCGCGAACGGCTCCGGGGGCGCGGGCACCGTCACCACGACAGGCAGTCCGGCCAGTGGCAACCTGACGAAGTTCTCCGGCGCGACCTCGATCACCAACGGCGACCTGTCGGGCGACGTGACCACATCGGGAACGCTCGCCACCACCATCGCCAACAACGCCGTCACGCTCGCTAAGCTGGCGACCCAGGCCGACAAGACCGTGCTGGCCAACATCTCGGGGGGCGTGGCGGTTCCGACCGCTTCGGGCCTCTCGGCGGTGATCGACAACATCATCGGCAGCACACAGGGGCAGATCCTCTATCGCGGCGCGTCGGCATGGTCGGCATTGTCCGCCGGTACGTCCGGGCAGGTTCTGCAAACCAATGGCGCCGCCGCCAATCCAAGCTGGGTGACGCCGACCGGGGGGTCCGTCGTCACGGCCGTGCCGGCCACAATCTCCGATCTGCTGTTCTGGTATGAGACCGACGATCTGTTGATGACTGCGGCGCAGGGTATCCCCCTGCTTCAGAACCGCACGCCGTGGTTTACGGCCGCCTCGGCCAGCCAAGTCACGACATCCACCGGCGCCACGATCTCGGCCTCGACCCTGAACAGTCTTCCGGTGATCAGCTTCCCGGGCACCAGCAACGGCAGGTACCTCAACCTCTCCAACATGGTCTCCGTCACCGGGACGGGCGTGACCATCTTCGCCATCGTCAATCCCACGTCCCTGGCAGCCATCGGCGCGATCCTGTCGGGCGGCACCGGCGCGTTCGAACTGCGCATCAAGACAACCGGCGCGTTGGAAATCCTCAAGGCGAACGTCGCCTCCATCGGTACCAGCAGCACGACGCTTTCGACGGCCACCTGGTATCAGATCAACGTCACCTACCTGCCATCTAGCGGAGCCTTTTCGTTCCGGGTG
>JAJRCO010000134.1 GCA_028678905.1 Methanomicrobiales archaeon | reverse complement strand
TTAAAGAGTATGCAGACCTTCTTGACTGGTATGAATACTGGCACACAATCCTTGATACCAGTGATGCTCCCTGCTGGAAGTGGTTTGTGGGTGGGAAAATAAATGCCAGTTATAATTGCATTGACAGGCATCTAGCAAAAAACAGGAATAAAACTGCTATTCATTTCGTACCCGAACCTGAAAATGAAAAAACAGAACATGTAACCTATCAGGAACTGTTTGTTCGGGTCAACGAATTCGCAGCACTTTTGCGAGACTTTGCAGGTTTGAAAGCCGGAGATAGAGTGACCCTTCACCTGCCTATGACCGCCGAACTCCCCATAACCATGCTTGCATGTGCAAGACTAGGTGTCATTCACTCGCAGGTATTTGGAGGATTCAGCGGCAAAGCTGCTGCTGATAGAATTGTTGATTCGGGAAGCAGAGTATTAATTACGATGGATTCTTACTACCGTGGTGGAGCACTTCTTGATCATAAAGAAAAAGCTGACATCGCGGTCGAAGAAGCTAAGAAGGAAGGTCACGTCGTTGATAAAGTCTTGGTGTGGCAACGATATCCCGGTAAATATTCATCACGGACCGAAATGGTTGAAGGACGCGATTTTTTTATTAACGACCTGTTACAGGGATATTACGGAAAAAGAATAGATCCCGTTCCAATGCCTGCTGAAGCACCTCTTTTCCTGATGTATACAAGCGGTACGACCGGAAAACCAAAAGGATGCCAGCACAGCACCGGTGGCTATCTTGCCTACGTAACAGGAACGTCAAAATATGTCCAGGATATTCATCCCGAAGATGTATACTGGTGTTTGGCTGATATCGGATGGATTACCGGGCACTCTTACATCGTTTATGGGCCTCTTTCCCTTTGTGCATCCACGGTGATTTATGAGGGTGTACCCACGTATCCCGATCCAGGACGTTGCTGGAGAATAGCCCAGGATCTTGGTGTTAATATCTTCCATACATCTCCCACTGCTATTCGGTCCCTGAGAAAGGTTGGTCACGACGAACCAAGAAAGTATAATTATGAATTCAAACATATGACAACCGTCGGTGAACCAATAGAACCGGAAATATGGAAATGGTTTTACCATGAAGTCGGAAAGGGGAAGGCAGTAATAGTAGATACCTGGTGGCAGACAGAAAATGGTGGCTTTTTATGCAGCACTTTACCTGCATTAAAACCCATGAAACCAGGCAGTGCAGGCCCCAGTGTGCCAGGAATTCACCCAATTATTTACGATGAAGATGGGAAGGTGATTCCCCAAGGCGCAGGAAAGGCCGGTAATATCTGTATCCAGAATCCATGGCCAGGTTCATTTCAGACGATATGGGGGGACCGTGATAGGTATGTCAGTACCTACTATGAAAAGTACTGCAAAAATAAAGACAGCAAGGACTGGAGAGATTGGCCATATCTTGCGGGTGATGCAGCTGTCCAGGCTGAAGACGGATATTACCGTATCCTTGGCAGAATAGATGACGTCATCAATGTATCCGGTCACAGACTTGGAGCAAAGGAACTAGAATCTGCGGCACTCACTGTTCCCGAAGTAGCAGAGGCTGCAGTAGTTCCGGTTCATGACGAGATCAAGGGTAAAGTCCCGGATCTTTATGTTGTATTGAAACCCGGTTTTAAACCGAGTGTTGAACTTGAGAAAAAGATTTCCAATACACTTGCTACGGAGATCGGGCCTATCGCCAAACCGAAAAAAGTATGGATTGTATCTGATATGCCAAAGACCCGATCCGGCAAAATTATGAGGCGTGTCCTTGGGGCCATTTCAAACAAAAAAGATGTTGGTGATGTTACTACATTAGCAAATCCCGAGATAGTTGAAGAGATTATAAAGATGGTAGCACCCCCGTACAATTCAGATTCCTGGTCGGCACCGTAAAATGGAGTAATCTCTCTGCTCACTTGAGGAGTGAGACACCCAAAAGGTCGAAATCCTCATAGACACTCAGCTCAAGTGAAACAATAGAATATATCAGGTTACATATCAGGAAAAAAAGATGTAAATCAGTAAAAATACTACCATAATTATACCTTGTTGGAAAAATTCTACTTTCGCCCGAGGTTCGAAGGTATCATTTCCACTCATATATTTCCGTTGGGTGCAGAAAGATATACGATATGTGTCCATTGAATTTCCCTGCACAAAAAAGAATTGCTGTATCGATGAAAATAAAAAGAAACGGAATGGATCACAACATACAGGTAATCCGGCCTTACCGGAATCTCACCCACAAATAATTCATTGGAAAATTTAAATACATAAATACATATCTACATACATATTTTTTCCCATGGATAATCACAAGGTTAAATAATCATTATTAATAATGATAAATTGAGAATGCCATGGAAGCCAAATTTGACGTCGAACTAGTGAAGGACGTAAAATTTTACTACCCCCCTCCTGAGGTAAAGGAAAAATCCTGGATCAAGGATTATTCTGTTGCCTATCAGGAATTCCTGGCAGATCCTGAAGCTTTCTGGGAAAAAATGGCTCAGGAACTGGACTGGGTACGGAAATGGGACCGGGTCAGGGTGTGGGACTACCCGTACGCGAAGTGGTTCGTGGGTGCCAGACTGAATATCACCCACAACTGCCTTGACCGCCATGTCATGAACCATCGGCGAAACAAGGTAGCACTCATCTGGAGAGGAGAAGAGGATGAGGAACGGGTCTACACATACCGGAAACTCTATCGTGAAGTGATGCGATTCGCAAACGGCTTGAAGAAACTCGGAATAGGAAAGGGAGACCGGGTGTGCATCTACATGCCCATGGTGCCTGAACAGGTCATCGCGATGCTGGCCTGTGCCCGCATCGGTGCGGTACACAGTGTTGTCTTCGGAGGGTTTGGGGTGACCGCGCTGAACACCCGGATCGTGGATGCGGATGCAAAACTGGTAATCACGGCGGACATCACCGTCCGCCGGGGTAAAACCATTTCTCTCCTGCCCATCGTGGAGGAAGCGATCGTCGGCGCATCTTCGATTGAAAAGGTGATCGTGCTGCGGAGAAAAAGTCCGCAGTCAGAACTGCAGTCCGGGATGGAGGTGGATTTCAATGAGCTTATGGAGGACGTGGAAAATTTCTGCGAACCCGAAACCATGGATGCAGAAGATCCCCTCTTCATTCTTTACACCAGCGGTTCGACCGGAACCCCAAAGGGAGTGGTGCACACCTGCGGCGGGTACATGGTGGGCACTTACTATACCACCAAGTATGTGTTCGACCTGAAAGAGGAGGACATCTACTGGTGCACCGCGGACCCCGGCTGGATTACCGGGCACAGCTATGTCGTGTACGGTCCCCTCGCGGCAGGCGGAACGGTGGTCATCAGCGAGACCACACCGGACTATCCGGATCCAGGTAATTTCTGGAATATCATTGAGGATCTGGGAATCACTATCTTCTACACCGCTCCGACCGCCATCCGCATGTTCATGAAGATGGGGGAGAAGTGGCCCAACGGCTATGATCTCAGCTCCCTGCGCATCATCGCATCTGTAGGTGAGCCCCTGAACCCGGAGGCCTTCGAATGGTACTACCATGTGATCGGTAAGGACCGCTGCCCTCTCGTGGATACCTGGTGGCAGACCGAGACCGGAATGCAGATGATCACCACTATGATCGGGGAGCCCATGCGACCCGGCTTTGCAGGAAAAGGAATTCCCGGTGTGGTCGCAGATGTGGTCAATAAAGAGGGAGAATCTGTTGCTCCTGGCAAAGGAGGGTTCCTGGTGATTCGGGAGCCCTGGCCGGCCATGCTGCGTACCATTTACAAGAACGATGATCGCTACCGGAAGTACTGGTACACCATACCGAATGTGTACACCACCGGGGACCTCGCGGTAAAGGGCGATAAGGGTTATATCATGATCCTCGGACGGGCCGACGACATTATCCTGGTCGCCGGACACAATATCGGTACCGCGGAGGTGGAAAGTGCCCTGGTCTCCCATCCCGCTGTGGCCGAGGCTGCGGTCATCGGTAAACCGGATCCACTGAAAGGTAACAGTATCAAGGCCTTTGTCATTCTTCGAGTAGGGAATACCCCGAGCGACCATCTCACCTCCGAGATTATCCACCATGTGCGAATGACCCTGGGCCCCATCGCCATGCCCTCCGAGATCGAGTACATGGAAAAACTTCCTAAGACGAGGAGCGGAAAGATCATGCGTCGGGTTCTGAAGGCAAAGGAGATGGGCATAGACCCCGGCGACATCTCCACCCTGGAAGAGTAAGACCAGATTCACTCTTTTTTGATATTCCGACCATCCTGACCGGACGATCTCCTCATGAACCCTTGATTGTATAATCGGGCGTAGGGAATGAATGAGTGGGGGGGGTCCTCGTTATGATGGTGAGCATTCTCCCTGTTTTTTTAGGTACAGTTTGATCAGAAAATACCCTCAGAAAAGGATACACGGAAAAAAGTGCTCTGGGAACTGGTTGTCCCTACTGGAATAGCATGCTTCTGTTTCTCATTCGCGGGCAGGAAAATAGAGGAAATCTTTCCTGGTTCTTACATTCTATTTATAAACAAAAACGAAAGGAACTACCCGATCCTTTATATACTGCCCGGTGGTTATTTATAAACATGAGTGCCCGGCCTGAAGAGTCACTTAAGATTGAAAACATTGTTGCCTCCGCAAAGGTCAGCGATTCTCTAGATCTGGCAGATCTGGCCTCCAAAATTCCAGACGCAGAATACAACAAGAAGAGATTCCCCGGTGTTGTTCTTCGCATGCAGGATCCCAAGATTGCGGCGCTTGTTTTCGGATCCGGGAAACTCGTGCTTACCGGTGCAAAAAGCATCGAAAGTCTGGGGAAAGGGCTGGAGATCCTGGGAAACCAGTTGCGGGCGCTGGGGATTAAGATACCGGATAAGCTGACCTACAAGATCCAGAACATTGTCACTTCCGCCGACCTTCACACACCGATCAACCTGAACAAGATCGCCGTCGGCTTCAACCTGGAAAGGATCGAATATGAACCGGAGCAGTTCCCGGGGCTCGTCTATCGGCTTGAGGATCCGAAAGTGGTGGTGCTGCTGTTTGGTTCCGGCAAACTGATCATCACCGGCGGGAAAAAACCCGAAGACGCAAAACGGGCGGTCCAGAAGATCCTGTCCGATCTCTCCAACCTTGGTCTCATCTGATTCCCTCCTTTTCTCCATATCATTCTTTCTTTGAGCAGAGAAGTGTCATATGATAATATATTTAAGGTATTATTTTAAAAATTGAATAATAATAGAGGTCAAGAGTGAAATCCACTAATTTCCTGTCTTTTACGGAGAGGGAAGAAGCGATGACCGATATGCTGGTCGGCCTGGGCCTGAAAAGAAACGTCGCCCGGGTGCTGGTATACCTGTCAAGCACCGACGAAACAACCTCCCGAATGATCGAGCGGGGAACAGATCTGCGCCAGCCCGAAGTGAGTTTGGCCATGCGCCAGCTGCAGGAATACCGGTGGATCAAAAGTACCGAGAGTAAGGCAGACAGCAAAGGACGACCGGTAAAAATCTACCGCCTTTCACAACCCATCTCGGTCATCATGGACTTCATCGAAAGTGAGAAGAAACAAGAAGCCAAGACCCAGCTCGATCTCATCCTGAAACTGAGAGAGACGATATCAGTATGAGAGTTCCCGTACTCTCCCCTCTTCTCCCACGATCACCCGCGTTCTTGACGGGAACCGGGTGAACAGACCAGTACCTACCACCCCCGGTATGGCGTCCAGCTCTTTCTCCAGCTGGGGAGGATCGGCGATCCTGCCAAAATCACCGTCCAGAATCAGGTTCCCGTTATCGGTGACGACCGGCCCGTCTTTGCCGCGTCCACTTTCCCGGATATGGGGGGTACCCCCCAGACGCGTGATCGACCGGGCGACCGAAGCCCACGCAAACGGGATCACCTCCACCGGTACCGGTACCGTAAGGCAGTCGCAGAGCTTGTCCGGGGTCACTACGATGACCAGCCGGGTGGCAGCATCCGCGACAACCTTCTCCCGAGTATGGGCACCTCCCCTTCCCTTCACCAGATAACCATTGCAATCCACCTGATCGGCCCCATCGATCGCGATATCCAGCTTATCTACTTCCTCCAGATCCACCAGCGGGATATGCAGGGCACGGGCCCGTAAAGAGGTCTGCAGGGAGGTGGGCACGCCCCGGATGGAGAGTCCTTCCCGGACACGTACTGCGAGCCTCTCCAGGGAAAAATACACCGTCGACCCGGTACCCAGGCCCACCACCATCCCATCATCCACCAGGTCCGCTGCCCGGTATCCAGCCCTTTTTTTAGGTTCTTCTCCGATCCGGGATTTCACACCGGTGTACTTGCAAAGTTGGGTTATATGAAGAATATGTTATGAGACTCCGTTACCTGGGTTGGGCGAATAAAAGCTCCAGTTCTTTACGTGCAGATCCGGCGGTGCAGTCCAGCGTTATGGGGGTGACCGAGATCAATCCCCGCGAGATCGCATGGACATCGGTCCCCTCTTCCGCATCGGTGAGGAGGGGGCCGTTGATCCAGTAATAGGGCCGTCCCCGGGGATCGAGGCGTTTTTCCACTCCTGTCCTGAAGAGCTTGGGAGCGAGGCGGGTGATCTCATATCCCCCACGGGTCACCGCGGGGATATTCACATTGATGACATCGGCATGCGGGGGGAAACCCTGTACGAGCACCCGTTGGCAGATATCCCGCACGAACTCCCCGGCATGGTCGAAACTGCGCCGGTAGAACCGGGGATCTTCGAATTTGTCCCCCTGGTTCTCCACCTGCAGGGAAAAGGCGATGCTCTTCGCCCCATGATTGGCGGCCTCCAGCGCCGCTCCCACTGTTCCTGACGTCATGATGGATTCGTACGAGAGGTTCTCCCCGATATTGATCCCGCTAACTACCAGGTCCGGTTTAATCCCGAGCGCGAACAGCCCGATGATCACCGCGTCCGTGGGTTTGCCGCTGACTGAGACTGCTTTGACGTCATTGATAGAAACCTCGTCTGCCCGGATCGGCTCAAAGATGGATATGGAACGTCCGACCGCACTCTGCTGCGCAGCGGGGGCAACGACGGTTACTTCGGCGATCGGGGATAACGCCTGGTAGGCAGACCAGAGTCCGGCAGAAGAGATGCCGTCGTCATTGGTGAGCAGAATACGGGGTTTCATGTTTTCAGTGAATATGCGCGTAAGACCATAAAATCCGATGATCCCGGTTTCCGGAAACATGGAGAGAAGGGCAGCAAAGGGTTTGGAAATCAATACAGGTTCGAGAATAGAGACTCCGCAGGCTTTAGGCGGATCTTATCTGACTGACCAGATGTGGTAAATAGAAAATCCAGCCAGCACCGAATTCTGAGTGCATAGCTCGATCCTGCACAAATGTTTAGGAGCACCATACGATCTGAAAGGTGATCTATCAACAGGGTGAAGTGGGAATACCAACCAGTACTATCTAGCATGAAGGCCTTCCTTGCCGAATACACCGTGTTTCACGACCCTGCGCTCGCTCCCGAAGGAAAAGCAATGCTGGACGTCCTGGAGGGAAGCTTCTCCCGCTGCGGGTACGAGGTGGTGAAGCCCGAACAGGGAAACCTGGAAGAGGAGATCACACGCCTTGCCCCCGAATGCGACGTAGGCCTCGTGATCGCACCCGATCCTCTCCTCGCCCGCTTCACACGCATTCTGGAAGGTCGTACGCATAACTTGGGTTGTGACAGCATGAGCGCCGCGGTGTGCGCGAACAAGGAAAAAACAGGAAAGATCCTTACCGCCCATGGAATTCGGGTGCCGCGAGAAGCGCGATCGGGTCTCCGTGTGGTAAAACCAATCCAGGGATGTGGTGCCCAGGGAGTTCGGCTGAGCAGGGACTCTCCGTTGGCCGGGGAATTCGCCCAGGAATACATTGAAGGGGAACACTGCAGCGTCAGTATCCTGGCGGGCCGTGTAGTCGGAGAAGCCTGCCTCTATTTCAGCGGGAAACCACCTATCGCTCTTGCGCTGAACCGCCAGGATATCGAGATAGTGAAGGGAGCCTTCTACTACCGGGGTGGGGAGACCCCCCTCCATCCTTCCTGGGAGAAGGAAGCGGTCGATACCGCGATCCGGACGGTGGGAGTGCTCGGGTGTCAAGGTTATATCGGGGTAGATTTGGTAGTCGATAATCACCCCTACGTCGTAGACGTGAACCCTCGGATTACCACCAGTCTCGTCGGTATCGCTGCAGTGATGGAAGAGGAGATCGCCGATCTCCTGGTCCGGGCTTCCCGCGGGGACGTACCATCCGAAGTCCACCACCAGGGCCGGGTCCGTTTTTCCAAAGGAGGGGAGGTGGTCCGGCTGTGATCGGGATTGATGTGGGGGGAGCAAACCTGAAAGTGGTGGATGCCGAGGGGGCCCATGTCCATCCCTGTCCTCTCTGGAAAAAGGCCCCTCTGCAGGAAATTCTTGGTAAGTATCGGTCCGAACCGGCGGCGGTGGTGATGACCGGGGAGCTTGCAGACTGCTTTTCGAGTAAAATGGAAGGCATCCGCTGGATCGTTTCAACAGTAAAGCAGGTCTTTCCACAAGCTCTGTTCTATGGAATCGACGGTTCGTTTCACCGCGACGCTGTGCCCCAACTCGCGGCCGCGAACTGGCTGGCCTCCGCGGAGTTCCTCCTCCCCCGCTACCCGGGTGCACTGCTGCTGGACATGGGGAGCACTACCACCGATCTCATCCCGCTTCACGATCTGAACCAGCTGAAGGGTCTTTCTGATCTTCGCCGCCTTCAGAAAGGATACCTGGTCTACCACGGCCTCCTGCGCACCAGTATCCCGGCGTTTGTGCAAACTCTGCAGGTGAACGGCCTTTCTACCCCCCTGAGCAGCGAATACTTCGCCATCACTGCCGATGTTCACCTGCTGCTCGGACATATCTCTACAGAAGAGTACACCTGCGAGACTCCGGATGGGACCCCTCCGTCACGGGAATCTTCCCTGCGCCGTATCGCCCGCCTGGTGTGTGCCGATCCGGTCGAGGTTGGAGGAGAGAACGGGGTCCAGCAGATGGCGGAACAGATCTGTTCTCTAGAGCTGCAGCGGATCCAGGAGGCAATCAGAAGAGTGGAAAAGACCTCAGGGACCACCGGAATCGTGTGCGCAGGCATCGGCGGAAGGATCTTCGCGCCCCGGGTGGGGGGACTGGATCTTGCCCGCGAACTCGGGCCCGCTGCGGACACTCTGCCCGCCCTCGCTGTGCGGGAGGTGGCAGAACGAATCGCTGGGTAATCGCGGGGGTTCTGCTCCTCGCCTCATTTGGGCTATCGGTGATTCTCTGGATCTCAGGATATCCGATCTTTTTCTTTCTCCTGTTTATTCCGCTCATCCCGATCTTCCGACAGCCCCACCAGCTGAAACAATGCCCCATGTGCGGGTGGAAGACGACAGGCAGCGAGCGCTTCTGTCCCTACGATGGAACCTCCCTTGTCGATCTGGAGTCCCAGGATTGAAAGGTAGAGCAGGGAGAGGGGTACTGGAACTCCGTACAGGGGGAAGGTGGCGGCGGGGGGAAAACCCCGGGTCGCATAATGGCGGATGGTTCCCCAGTCCATTTCGATATGGCAGTGGGCAAGTACCCGGCTGGCCTCCCGGTAGGAAACAAGACGGGATAAAACGAGTGCAAAGTCCACCACCGGGGCTCCGTGGCGGGTGGCCGGATAGAAAGGTGCATCTGCCATGCTCACCCCGCCGCAGGACCGGCAGACGAAACGTTTTACGATGACCTGAATATCCCGGGCAGTCTCATCCTCCACGAGAGTCGCAAAGCGTTTTCTGCGGTAGTCATATCCCTGCAAGACTCCCTGGCAGGAAGGACAGGCCGACCTCTGGGTGAACCGCACCCCCTCCATCGTCAGGAGTCCCTGCCGCACCAGATCCGCCACCATGGAAGGAACCAGGATCTTTTTTTTCATCAGATTTTCCACACCGTTATGCGCTTCCCGTTCATGTGATCACGCTGCCCCCCGCTGCAGGCAGCTCACCCACCATTATTTATCAATTTTTCCTGGTAAAACACTATCGTTATATAAGATCAAATCTGACCTTTTCTTGTCCGAGGTTTTTGAATGGTTATGAAGTACGTTCAGACTACCTGCCCGTATTGCGGGACAGGATGTACGTTCAACCTCGTGGTAAAAGACGGGAAGGCAATAGGAGTCCAACCCTATCACCGTTCGCCTGTCAATCTAGGAAAAGTATGTCCGAAAGGGACCTACGCCCACGAGTTTGTGCACCACCCCGACCGCCTTACTACGCCGCTCATCAAGAAGGATGGCAAATTCGTAGAGGCGAGCTGGGATGAAGCCTATGATCTGATTGCAAAGAAGTTCAAACAGTATAAGCCCGATGAGA
>JAJRCO010000323.1 GCA_028678905.1 Methanomicrobiales archaeon | reverse complement strand
GTCACGGAACGTCCTGAGGGGGTGGAAGCTGGTACAGTCCGCCTGGTGGGCACCGACACAGCTCAAATCGTCAGCCAGGCGCGTAATTTATTGGATGATCCCGCGGCTTACCTCAGCATGGCGCAGGCCATCAACCCATACGGAGATGGCAAAGCCGCCCCGCGCATCGTGCAGGCGATCCTGGACTCAAGCAGCTGAAGAATGTTCGTTACCTTCAATATTTTTGGGTAATCAGATCGCATTTGCTCAATCCGTAAGATGACTTGCACCGCTTTCTAATATGCTCTACCTTTCCATTTGCATCGTCAAATTAAATGCCGTCGACTATCTTCGCAATTGCCTGCGTTCGATCAGCGAGCAAGCCACACAACTGCGTTGGCTGGCTGCGGATAGCTCTCCTGCTGCCTATCCCAAGGATCAATCCTCTCGCGACCGCGCAATGCTCAATTACGAGCTGATCATCATCGATAACGGCTCCTCCGATGAGACGGTTAAAATGTTGCAGGTAGATTATCCCACCGCCCGTCTGGTCACGAACACCAAGAATGAAGGTTTTGCCCGCCCGATCAACCAGGCATTACGCCTGAGCTTGGGACGATATATGCTCGTCCTCAACCCTGATACGGTCGTCTTATCCGGTGCGATCAATCAGCTGGTCGAATACATGGATGCTCATCCCGAGGCGGGGGTTAGTGGTCCCAAGGTCTTGAACCGTGATGGCAGCTTACAAAAAGCCTGCAAGCGGGGTGTCTCCCGTCCCTGGGCGGCCTTCAGTTATTTCTCCGGCCTTTCGGCCTTATTCCCGAAAAGTAAGCTGTTCGGTGGATATCTGTTGAACTACCTGGATGAAAATGCCATCCATGAAGTGGATGGCGTGTCTGGCTCCTGTATGCTCATCCGCCGCGCAGTGGTTGAACAGGTGGGTTTCTTCGACGAACGCTTTTTCGCCTACCAGGAAGATGCTGATTTCTGCTTCCAGGCCAAGCTAGCCGGTTGGAAGATCGTTTACCTGCCTCAATCGCAAATCATCCATTTTGGCGGCCAGGGTGGCTCACGCGTCCAGCCGTTCCGATCGATCTATGAATGGCACCGGTCTTATTACCTGTATTATCGGAAAAACCTGGCGGGTGATTATTTTTTCTTATTTAATTGGTTTTACTATTTCCTGATGGGCCTCAAGCTGCTGGTATCCCTGGTTGTGAACGCTGTGCGACGTGATAGATACGCCGGCCCGCGTCGCCTCTGATAGTCGGCTCTGAGAAGATCTCATGCTCAAAAACCTCACCCAAAACCAAATCCTGTTGATCGCCTTGTCAACCGTGCTGCTCATCCTGGCCGCCCTTTCATTCTACCTGCTGCAGGACCCCTCCGCTCCCCTGCTGTTTTCTCCACAAGCCACCAGCACGCTCGTTCCCGTGCTGCCCAGCCCCACCTCCACACCTGAGCCTACCTATACCAGCTCCCCCACCCGGCAGACCTCTTATACGCCATTTGCCACTCATGC
>JAJRCO010000007.1 GCA_028678905.1 Methanomicrobiales archaeon | reverse complement strand
TACCTATGCCAACCCGGCCTATACCCGTTCGCACCTGCTTCCCTACGAATCCATCGGTGGTAAAAATTTCCTGACTTTCGTTCACCCAGGAGATATCGCCATCGTGCGGGAAGGTGTCAGTTCGCTCTCGAAGGACATTCCTTTCACCCGGTGTCAGATACGTGCCCTCTTCCCCTCAGAAGGAACTGATCCAGAAGTGCGGTGGCAGGACTGGACCTACCTTGCGAGATTCGGGGACGACGGGAAGGTGGCGGAGATCCAGGGTACCGGCCACGATATCACCAGTGACCGGAAAAGGGAAGAAGAAAAGGAGAAAGAGTTCGCCCTGATGAACACGCTCACCCGGAAACAGTCGGAGCAGCAGGTGCAGGAATGCGAACGGCAGTACCGGACGCTGATCCAGTATCTCAATATGGGCATGTACCGAAGCACCTCTGACCCCCAGGGACGATTTCTCTGGGGTAACACCTCCTTCATCAACATCCTGGGGTACGACTCGATGAACGAACTGCAGGGGATCACGGTCATCGAGATCTTTGCGGAGCCGGAGGCGAGAAAAGCGATCCTTCAGGAACTAAAACGGAACGGGTTTGTAAAAAACAAAATCGTGCAACTTAAGAGGAAAGATCAATCCCCGGTAACCGTCTCCGTAACAGCGGTGGCAGAGGTGAACGCCAATGGCGATATCCTCTCCATTAACGGCGTGGTGCAGGAGATCTCGGGATCGAACAGGAATACACCCTTACCGGAACGGTGACAGACGGGGTCAGATTATCTGGTTCCTAATTCAGGAATTCCAGTAGGTGATCGCCACTCCGTCGGTACCCTAGGGAAGAATTTTGGAGCCATCAGGCAGCGGACGCCCCGTCGCGTGCGGACGAACCGTTGATAACGCGTAAGTCCATGAACCAGTATTCCCGCTATCACGATCCGGACCTGTTCCTTTTTAAAAAGCCCGTCATCGATGATGAACTATCCCGCTTCCGAAGTCCCGACTCAGATGTTCCCTTCTCCCAGGGCCTCCCGGCTGCGCATCTGGTAAAGATACACCGGATCCATCTCCACGAATTCCGATGCCCCCGTCCTCATGATGATGGTCTTCACGCCGCTGTTGACGATCATCTTGGAACAGAGGAAACAGGGCCAGATACTGGTCGGTGCTTCGGTGGGCACTTCGTAGCCGGAGAGGTAGAGGGTGCACCCTCGGGCCTGTTTTCCTGCCTGGATAAGAGCGTTCATCTCCGCATGCACGCTACGGCATTTCTCGTAATGGGATCCAGAGGGAATGTTATGGTCCTGTCTCCAGCACTTCTTGATCTCCGTGCAGTCGAGCTGCTTCCTCGGCGCCCCGGTGTAGCCGGTGGAAACGATGGTATTGTATTCATCCACGATGATGGCCCCGAAGTTGCGCCGCAGGCAGGTTCCCTGGTGGGCACAGCGGTGTGCCAGGTCGAGGAAATACTGATGGCGGTTCGTTCGCATGTAAGGATGCGTTGAGAGGGACAGGTAAAAAATATAACCTTCTGTTTCCGGCGGAATTCTTGACAAAAAGAAAGTGAATGCTCGTTGGGCATCGGGTAGCGCACTCCCGGAACGATTGCTCGCCTGAATGGCGTCTGGTGCGATACCCTTTTAGCCAATGAAAGACAGCAGGGTCTACTCTCATGGTCACTCTGGTGCTCTCCAACGAAGATCAGTGCGAGGCCTACACCAGCGATGAGATGATCCCCCTTCTGCGCAATCTTTCTTCCTCGTTTGGCATGTTTCTTTCCCGGGAGGGACGCACCCTTCTGTGGGGAAAACCCATCTACTGGATCAGCACCGAGACCGCACCGGAGTCGATCGTCCTGCACGATACGGAGAATGCTCATGTGGTCGAAGACAATTCTTCGGTGATCATCGTGCTGAAACGCCTTCCTGCGGAAGAAAAAGATGTGTATGTGGCGGCCCATGAACTGGGACACGTCCTGCTGGAGAGGGAGGGATTCCCCATCCCGAAAAGACTGCCCGGTAATGTATCGCTCGCCTTCTCCCTGTACGCGATGCTCCAGGACCCCCTAATCAATGTGCGGCTCTCCCGCTACGGTTTTGATGCGATTGCCCACTACACCTCAAACGTACACACCTCCCTGGCAGTCCTGGCAGATAAAACCCCCCCGTTCGATTTCCTGGACCGCCTCCTGTGGTGCTGCAACATCGTAGGGATAATGCTGGATGGTGAGTACAGCCAGGCGGCAGTGATCAGGCAGCAGTTCGAGGAGAGCATGTTCGGGAGATTTCCCGACCTGGTACCGGAAATCACCCAGCTGTATTCGCTCGTACGGGAGATCGGTTTTGACACCCCGGAACAGCAACGGAAGCTGTTGCAGGGGATCGCGAAGAAGTATCACCTGTATGAAGTGCCGGAGGAGGCGTGATCAGGTAGATAATTCGTTGCCCTCGATTCGTTCCTCCCCATCCTGAGGCTTAAAAGTAAATTGCTGAAAAGAATGGACCCAGAATTAGAAAAAAGGGAATCTTTAAACGTTATTTGACAGCTTTCGTCTTCTTTTTCCGATCAAAGCCTTTATAAACCGAAAATCGGTATTTAAGGCTTTCGTTTTTATCCGATTTTAAGATAGTTTTATATATCATCGATCGATATTTTCGACTATGTTCCCGAATTCGACCAGAGCAGCAGGAAAAAGATATCTCGCACAGCTTCTTGAAATGGGACCGCCCCCGTACTACTTCTCCTACCGGCGGAAACAGGTCCCCTGTCAGATCCTGGAGGTCTACGGAAACCAGGTAAGGGTGGGATTCCGCGACGACCAGGGGAGACCTAAAGAGTTATGGGAAGAGACCATGGATGTGGTGAAAGCGACCAGGCTTGTACAGAACCGTAACCAGGCTGCCCCGTCGGCGTAGCGCAACAATCCGTGCACGCCTGCCTCCTACAACACTTTTTTAAGAACGATTAACCGGAGTCATCGCTCCAATATCGATTATATCGCCAGCATCCGCTCGATGGCGGCACGGGCCCGGGAGGCGGTAGGTTCCCCGACTGTTACCCGTGGTGAGAGGCTCTGCAGGGACCGGTACAGCATATCCAGGGTGGTCTTTTTCATATTCGCACAGACCGCCCTGGCAGAAAGGGAATAGCACTGTTTTTCCGGGCATAACTTTCGCAGGCGGTAGAGCAGCCCAACTTCCGTCCCGATGATGTACTCTTTGTTTTTCCCCCCGCAGGCCTGCCGAATCATCCCGGAGGTGCTGTATACATGGTCGGCGAGATCGATCACCTCCGGGCGGCACTCTGGATGGACGAGCAGTTCCGCCTCCGGGTGCTGTTGCTGTGCAGCGATAACATCCTCCCGCGTGTACTGGTCGTGGACGTAACAGTACCCGTCCCAGGATAGGATTTCTTTTTCGGTGAAGCGGGCCACGTAGAGCCCCAAGTTGCGATCAGGCAGAAACAGGACCTGGTCTTCAGAGACCGAATTTACGACCCGTACCGCATTTGCCGAGGTGCAACAGATGTCACTCTCCGCCTTCACCACCGCAGAGGTGTTAACATAGGCCACTACTGCCGCATCAGGGTGCCGCCCGCGGAGCATCCGCACGTCCTCTGCGGTGATCATCGCGGCCATGGGGCAGCAGGCATCGCCTGCAGGAAGGAGGACGGTCTTATGGGGAGAGAGGATAGCCGCGGTCTCGGCCATGAAATCCACCCCGCAGAAAACGATCACCCGGCCTTCTGCCCTGGCAGCAGAACGGGAGAGTTCCAGCGAATCTCCTACGAAATCGGCAAGATCCTGGATCTCTCCCGGCTGGTAGTTGTGGGCGAGGATGATAGCGTCCCTCGTCTCTTTGAGATCGAGGATTCTTTCCCGCAGGTCTGCGGTATCGGGCGGGAGTGCGGTCACGACTTTATGATTGCCCTGCATTGCTTAAAAAGAGTGTGAATACGGCCTTTGGAAGCGTCAACGCCGGTTGCCGTTGACACAGAAACAGAGGACAGAATAGCATTCGGAAAAGGGGTTAGTGATTCTTCGATTCGCCAGCCACCCAGCGGTCCCCACCTGTGCGGAGCTCCTTTTTCCAGATAGGAACTTTCTCCTTGATTGCCTCCAGGATGAACCGCGAACCATCGTAGGCCTCCTTCCGGTGGGCGGCACTTACCACGATGACCAGGATATTTTCCCCTACCCGCAACCTTCCGATACGATGGACGATATCCACCGAAAGCAGACCGTGCTGGGCACTCGCTTCCATTGCGATATGTTCGAGCTCCCGCAGGGCCACCCCTTCATATGCCTCCAGCTCCATCTCGGTGATGTCGTCGTTACGGACGATCCCATCAAAGACCAGGATCGCGCCCGCACCGGGGTGTTTTGCCTCCTGGACGAGCCTGCTGATATCCACATCCTCTCTCTGGATAGAGATCACGATTTTTCAGCCTCCTGCTACGGGAGGGAATATCGCAATCTCATCGCCGTCTGCAACCATGGTCTCTCCCGCTCGGGTGGTCTCGATTCGGGCCCCGTTCTGCATGAGGATCACATAACGGCGGAACCCTCCCTCCTGGTCGAAGATGGCATCCCGTGCGGCCTGGTTATTCTCAGTCACCGCGTAGATCAGGGCAGTGATCGAGGTCCCCTCCCGCACCTCGGTGACGATCTCGGGGTCCGCCAGTTCCCGGAACCGGGCGAAGAAGCGGATGCGGACGCTCATGCCTCTTTTTCCCCCATGCTCCGGCAGCACACCGCACAGGAGGCATTTTTCTGGACCCGGATCTCCTCGGCACGGGTGCGGAAACCGTCCCAGATGAAGAGCCGGTTGGTGAGCAGCTCCCCGCACCCCAGCAGGTACTTGATCGCCTCGGTCGCCTGAATCGTGCCGATAATGCCGGGGGTTACCCCGATCACCGGGGCCGGCTCTCCAGGAGGTGGGTGGGGGAACATGCAGCGCAGGCAGGCGGTGTCCGGTGGCACGATGGTCGCTGCCTGGCCGTAGAATCCCTGGATCGCACCGTGGAAGAGGGGAATCCCTTTCGCAAACGCTACTTCGTTGAGCAGATAGCGGACCGTGAAATTATCCACCGCGTCCACGATGCCATCCGCCTTTCCCACCAGGTCGGCGACGTTATCCGCCTGGATAGTGGCATTGATCCCCCGCACGGTGATATCCGGATTGATCTCGCGAAGGGTATCCTGCGCCGAATCGACTTTTGGTCTTCCCAGATCCCGGTCCCGATGAAGAATCTGGCGGTTTAGGTTGGTCCTCTCCACCATATCATGATCAACGATGGTGAGCATGCCCACCCCGGCCGCGGCCAGATAAAGGGAGACCGGAGAACCCAGCCCCCCCGCTCCGGCGATGAAGAGGTGGGCCTCCTTCAGCAGGTCCTGACCTTCCTCTCCGAACAGGAGGATCTGCCTGTGATAGCGCTCCTGTTCCCGTTCGGTCAGCATGAATCCCCGGCTCTTCTGTTCATTACGCACATTCCAGGTCGTCGTGAGAATGCGGGTGTTCCTCTGCCCAAGGTTCCAGCCCCTGCTTCTTCCGGTACTCATTGATCGCCTTGTGGATGGCCTCTTCCGCGAGGACCGAACAGTGCATCTTGATGGGGGGGAGCCCCTCCAGGGCCTCCGCCACCGCCCGGTTGGAGATTTCCCAGGCCTCCTCGAGGGTTTTTCCCTTCACCAGTTCGGTGGCCATGCTGCTGGAGGCGATCGCCGCCCCGCACCCGAAGGTCTGGAACTTTACATCGGTGATGCGGTTGTTCTCGATCCGCAGGTAGATCTTCATGATGTCCCCGCAGACCGGGTTTCCCACCTCGCCCACTCCATCGGCGTCCTCAATGACCCCCACGTTGCGGGGGTTCCGGAAGTGCTCCATCACCTTTTCGCTGTACACCCCGGTCATCCCCTCCCTTTCTGATAGAGGGGCGACATCTCTCGCAGCCGGGTGACTATCCCCGGGAGCGCCTCCAGGACGTAGTCCACATCCTCCTCCGTATTCACTCTGCCCAGGGTGAGCCGGAGCGATCCGTGTGCGATCTCGGGGGGAAGGCCGATGGCCATCAGCACGTGGGAGGGCTCCAGCGATCCCGAGGTGCAGGCGCTTCCCGTGGAGGCACAGATCCCGGCGTCGTCCAGCAGAAGAAGCATGGATTCCCCCTCGATGAACTCAAAACTCACATTGAGGTTGCCGTGCAGTCTTTTCTCCGGGTGGCCGTTCAGGCGGCAGTAGGGGATGGTCTCCTGTATCCCTTTCCACATGCGGTCACGCAACGCCCGGAGGCGGGTGTTGTACCCGGGAATATCGGCGGTCGCCAGTTCGATCGCTTTGCCCAGTCCCACAATGCCGGCGATGTTCTCTGTACCGGCCCGCTTCTTTCGTTCCTGGTCGCCTCCGTGGATGAGATTGTCGATCCGCACCCCCTTGCGGATGTACAGGGCGCCCACCCCTTTGGGGCCGTAAAATTTGTGGGCCGAGATGGAGAGCAGATCGATGTTCTGTGCCTTCACGTCAACGGGCACGTTTCCGATCACCTGAACGGCGTCGGTATGGAACGGAACCTGATGCTGCTTCGCGATCGCCCCCAGCTCGGCGATGGGCTGGATGGTCCCGATCTCGTTGTTGGCAAACATCAGGGAGATTAGGATGGTTTGTGCGGTGATAGCCTGCTCCAGACTGGCCGGATCGATGAGGCCATACTTGTCCACCGGAAGGTAGGTTACTTCGTAGCCGGCCTTTTCCAGGAATTCGCAGGGGTGGAGGACCGCGTGGTGCTCGATACGGGAGGTAATGATATGATTTCCCTTTTTACGGCTCGCGGAAGCGATCCCTTTGATCGCCCAGTTGTCGGCTTCGCTTCCCCCGGAGGTGAAGTAGATCTCGTCAGGCTCTGCCCCCAGGGCCCGGGCGACCTGGGCTCGTGCCGTCTCCACCACCGCCCGGGACTCGCGGGCGATCTGGTAAATCGAGGAGGGATTTCCGAACCGATCATGAAAATATGGGATCATCGCCTCCAGGACGTCCTGGCGGGTGTAGGTAGTGGCGGCGTGATCCATGTAGACAATCCGCGATGCTCCCACTGTAGCACTTCCCGTTTACATATCTTCGCTGGTTTGTGAATAATTCTTTCCTGCCCTTGGGACAGCGACAGGAGACGGTACCGACGCTCGTACCAGGGTATCTCTATCCGATGATTAGGTTCTGCATAGCTGGTGTATCTACCGAATCCTCCCGTAGAAATCTTCGTAGAACCGTGCCACCAGGATCGCCTCCGGGCCGATTCCTGTGCTCTCCGTGAGCGGCAAAAACTATGGCTTATTTCGCGGATATTTCCCGCCGATCTCTCCACGAAGTGGGGAACATGGAGAGCATTAAGAGATAATCATCCCAATGATACGTAAATGCGTGACCCCCCGGTAAAAAAAGTCCTCTACTGGTGCGAAC
>JAJRCO010000380.1 GCA_028678905.1 Methanomicrobiales archaeon | reverse complement strand
GTCTCCTTGTGGAGCGGTAAAAAGAAGAATCAGCTCTCCTGTCCGGTGCTTCCTCTCTGAATCGGCACTACCGAAGATTTCCCGTCATGAAAATCGTCATATTCATAGGCCGATTTTCCATCTGTTTCTGAAAACACTACCAATTATATGTCATGCCATGCAATAGCATATCAGAGAATGCCGACGTTCTGGAACAAGAAAATGGAGACGCTGCAGGGAGACCGGCTCGCTGCCCTCCAGCTGAAGCGTCTGAAATGGACGCTCCACCAGGCACAGGCGGTTCCTTGGTACCACGAACGGTTCAAGAGCCTGGGAATTCGTCCGGAGGATATTCGTTCTCTGCAGGACGTGGAGACCCTTCCCTTCACGACCAAGAAAGATCTGCAGGCCGGATACCCCTTCGGTTCGCTTGCCGTTCCTCTCTCCCAGGTGGTCCGCATCCATACTACCTCCGGCACGACCGGGAAGCCTACGGTGGTAGGATATACGAAGAACGATCTGGATCAATGGTCGGAGCTGATCGCACGGAACCTGACCATGGTTGGTCTCGCCGAGGGAGATATCTTTCAGAATATGGTGAATTACGGGCTATTCACTGGGGGACTGGGTGTTCATTACGGTGCCGAACGGGCTGGACTGACCGTGATCCCGAGTGCGACCGGCAATACCAAACGCCAGATCGAGATGATCCGCGACTTTGGGGTGACTGCAATCCACTGCACACCGAGCTATGCCCTGCATATTGCGGAAGTGAGCGAGCAGATGGGCGTGGATCTGCCCACCTTAAGGACCGGTCTTTTCGGTGCGGAAGCCTGGTCAGAGTCCATGCGCAGCGAACTCCAGCGCCGTCTGGAGCTGAGTGCCTTCGACTCCTACGGTCTTTCCGAGATGTACGGTCCGGGAGTGGCTTTTGAATGTCCCGAGAAAGACGGGCTGCATATCTGGCACGACTGTTATCTCACCGAGATCATCGACCCGGTCACCGGGGAGCGGGTTGAAGACGGGGAGCGGGGGGAGATGGTGATCACTCCGCTGGTCAAGGAAGCGATGCCGCTCATCCGCTACCGCACCGGTGACATCACCTGCCTGGAAAAAGGAAGCTGCCCCTGTGGCCGGGGACAGAAGATCGGAAGAATCACCGGCCGTAGCGATGACATGCTGGTAATCCGGGGGATCAACGTCTTTCCCTCCCAGATCGAACATGTCCTGCGCAGTCTGCCTGAGGTGGGGGAACAGTTCATGGTGATCATCGATCGAATCAATTATCTCGATGAAATGACCATAGAAGTTGAAATGAACCGAGAATTCTTCAGCGGAGAGCTTCGGGATCTCGCACGAGTGCAGCAGAAGATCTCGGGCGCACTGCGGGACGTGCTGGGGATCCGGACCACTATTCGGCTCATGGAGTCGGGGTCGCTTCCCCGCTTTGAGGGAAAAGCCAAACGGGTCATCGATCGGAGGGGGGCGCTGTGGTAAGCTGGGATCCGCGTATCGAAGAGCTTCCGCCCGCAGAACTCGAACGGCTCCAGTACAAACTGCTCAAGACACTGGTTTACCGTCTCTACAGCTTCTCTCCTTTCTATCACCAACGGATGCGGGATCACGGGGTGCATCCGGACGACATTGGCGAACTTGCAGACGTGCGCAAACTCCCCTTTATGTTCAAATCCGACCTGCGGGACAACTATCCGGATCGGCTGTTCGTGGCCTCGCAGGACGAGCTGGTGCGCTACCACGTGTCCAGCGGTACGACCGGAAAACCTACCGTGGTCGGCTACACCGCCCGAGATATCGAAGCCTGGACCACGTCTCTAGCCCGGGCACTCACCTCCTGCGGCCTGGGGAGGGGCGACGTGATGCAGGTGAGCTACGGATACGGACTGTTCACCGGGGGTCTCGGACTCCACTACGGCGCCGAACGGATCGGAGCTACGGTGATCCCCACCAGCGTGGGAAACACCGAACGACAGATCGAGCTGATGCAGGACCTGCGGGCGACCGCAATCGCCTGCACCCCCTCTTATCTCCTGCATATGGGAGAAGCTGCCGAGAAGATGGGAGTGAGCATCAAAAACGACACCCATCTCCGAACCGCGATTCTCGGTGCCGAGCCCTGGTCGGAACAGATGCGCAACCGCATCCAGGACTGGCTGGGGGTCAAGGCCTACGATATCTATGGGACGAGCGAACTGTATGGTCCTCTGTTCTGCGAGTGCTCCGAACAGAAGGGCATCCACATATGGGGGGATCTCGCCCTGGTGGAGGTTATCGATCCTCATTCCGAGGAAGCGGTGGCTCCGGGCGAGCGTGGTGAACTGACCATCACCATGCTCCAGAAAGAGGCGTTACCCATGATCCGCTTCCGGATCGGCGACATCACCACGCTGGTGACAGACACCTGCCCCTGCGGGAGGACGCACCCCCGGATCACCCGCATCCAGGGAAGGGTAGACGATATGCTGATCATCCGGGGGATCAATGTCTTCCCCTCCCAGATCGAGCATGCCCTGATGGGTATCCCACAGGTCGGCCAGCATTTCCAGATCGTGGTGGACCGGCAGCACGAACTGGACACGCTGCTCATCCGGGTGGAGGTGCATCCGGACGCCTTCAGCGACCGGATCACCGATCTGATGAAGATTAAGCAGTTGATCACCTCCCGCCTGCGAAGCGCTCTCAATGTGGCAGCCGATGTGGAACTGGCCGAACCAGGCTCGCTTCCCCGGTTTGAAGGGAAGGCAAAACGGGTCGTTGACAGGAGGAAGATATGATGGAAACGAAGAAGTTCGTGATAAAACAGATCTCGATATTTTCTGAAAACCGGCCAGGAAGGCTGGCCGCCATCTCCCGGGCGCTGGAAGAAGATGCCATCAATATCCTCGCTTTTACCATCGCTGAGGCCGACGGGTTTGGTGTGGTACGGGCCCTGGTGGATCATTCGGAGAAGGCGTATGAGAAGCTGACCAGCATGGGTTTCATGGTGCACTTCACCGATGTGATCGCGGTCCGGATGAAGGACGAGCCAGGAGGCCTCTACGAGATCGCCCGGATCCTCGGGGATTCGCAGGTCAATATCGATTATGCCTATGCCTATACCGGGAAGGATGCAGCGGTGCTGATCCTCCGGGTGGACAACGTGGACCAGGCTATCCAGACCCTCCGGTCCCAAGGAGTGATGCTCATGGAGAGTTCATTCTTCCAGTGATCTCTTTTCTATCCATGGTAAAAGGAGAACCTCGCAAGGACTCCTTTTTCAGATCACATCCTATATTCTTTTGGTCGGCACAGAAACGAATGCATTATCCTGACCCGGTAGTGCCAAAACGGAATGGTATGGTATTGTACTATCCTAATGTTTCTCCCATTTTTGGAGCTCGCAGACCTCCGAGAGGGTTCCTCCTCTGCGTATCTCTTCACGGATCCGTTCCTCACCTTTTTTCACTTCTAGTGCCCTGCGGGCCACTTCGTACGCTCTTTCTGCAGGGATTACCACCACACCGTTTTCGTCCCCAACGATCCAGTCCCGCGGGCGGACCACCTGGCCGCAGCAGGTGATCTCCGCGTTGATCTCACCGAAACCTTTGGGTTCGCCGGCGTTGGGTACGGTCGCACGGGCAAACACGGGATAGCCGAGCTTCCTGATATCGTCCACGTCCCGCACCGCCCCATCGATCACCACGCCGCTGAGCCCCTTGTTGATGCAGCTTAAAGTGGCGAGCTCCCCCCAGGGCGCCACGGTCACTCCCGCATCGTTGTAGATTGCGATCACATCGCCGGCGGAGGCGACATCGATCGCCTCCACCGGTTTTGCCCAGTCGCCGGCAAAGGTCTGTACTGTCACCGCTTTTCCCACCATCTTTACGTTGCCGCAGATGGAGACGATGCCGGACATGGCTCCCTTCCGGTGCATGGCATCGGAGAGGTTGGGGGTGGAGACCTGGAGCAGGAGATGGCGGATCTGATCTTCCAGGTTCCGGTCCATTTTCCGGGTTTCGGCCGGATGATCGATCGCCTCCCGTATTTTCCGGGTAGAAGCAGTCACATCGGCGGATCGGACTATGGATCCCCCAATAATGACGATATGGGCACCCCGGATCACCGCGGCCGCCGCCTCTTCCGCATCCAGCCCTCCTGCAATCGCCAGGGGTACATTCACCTTTCCAGAAAGGCGGGTGAGGAGATCGAGGGACCGCATCCCCACCATCTGCTGGTCGATCCCGGTGTGGGCACAGAGATAGTCCACTTCCAGCCGCTCCAGTTCATGGGCCCGCTCCACCGGATTCCGGGAATTGATCAGATCGGCCATGATCTGCACCCCGTAGAGACGTCCGGCGCGCACCGCTTCCCGGATCACCGTATCGTCAGCCTCGCCGAGAACGCAGACGACCGATGCGCCCGCCTTTGCCGCCATCTCCACTTCTGTGGTGCCGGTGTCGGCTACCTTCATGTCGGCTACGATTACCCGATCGGGAAATCGTTTTCGCAGTTCGGACACCGCATGGATACCTTCACTCTTGATGAGCGGGGTCCCCGCTTCGATCCAGTCCGCGCCTCCCTGCAGGGCTTCGTTCCCGATCTGCACGGCCCGTTTCAGTTCGAGAAGATCGAGTGCTACCTGGAGTATCGGCCGATTCATCTTATAGCTAGGTTGAAGGGGAAGGTGTTAACAGTTACTGGAAATCAGCTGCCGAAAATAATGAATGAGTTACCCCGTATTGTGGAAAATGGTCTCTCTGTAGCATAAGACAGTGTATCACATTTTTTTGAGCCGAGGCCGATTAACCGTTCAGGAAGAGGGTCTTTCCACCGGAAGACCCGATTCCCTCCACCGCTCGATCCCTCCCTGCAAACTGTACACCTCGTGGAATCCCAGGTCGGCCATCATACGTAGAACACGTGAGGCGCGGACTCCGTGCCGGCAGTAGACAACGTAGGTCCGCGTTTTATCCAATCTCTCCAGGGTGTTTCTGAAGCCAGGATCTGAAAAATTGATGTTCTCGGCCCGGGCGAGGCAGCCCGAAGAATATTCCTCCGGTGTGCGGACATCCAGAATAATGCAGCTCGATCCTTCGCGGTGATTCTTCAGAATCTGTTCCAGTTCCTTCGGAGAGCATTCGCGGGATACCTGTTCGGTCATATATCAGTCTGACTTTATGGACAGAGGTATAAAAGGTGAACCCGGATCAGGAAACCCGGGATGTGTATCATGGGATTTTCTTCCCTCACCAGCCCCCCTTTAAGACATCTCTGGGCGATAAAATAGAAGTATTTGAACAAGGAAAGAACGGAGACTAGGGGTGCTCCTCCCCTATTTTTTAGTGTTCTTGCTCACGAATCGTTCGGAAAAAAGAATCTCTTCCCGTGGTTTTTTCTGCACCGTTGGTACATCGACCGGGTATCCGGCCGGAATCAGGGACACGAGGGTATAGTCCGGAGGAACGCCTAGGAGTGTCCGCACCTCCTCTGCGTACCCTTTCTTGTCTTCGGCCACCCAGCAGGATCCCACCCCATGTGCCCAGAGACCCAGGATCAGCTGGGTGGTGGCGGCAGAGCAGTCCTCCAGATAGTATTTTTCCTCCCGCCTTCCGAACAAGGCGAAACACAGCGGAGCCTGGGAGATAAATTTTCCGTTATCCGCGAGTGCCCCAAGCTTTTGGAGCGTCTCCTTCTCCCTGATGATTCCGATGAGCCAGGGTTGCGCGTTTCGGGCGGTAGGGGCCGAGGCTGCGCAATCGAGACTGTCGCGGATGATCTCTTCAGGAATCAGGGTCTCCCGGTAGGATCGGACACTGCGCCGGGACTTGATCACAGTAATACCAATATTCATCCACCGTATTTCTGTCCCCCAGGGTATATGCGTTGCGCCTACAGGATGGCGCCAGAGAGCCCTATCAGCCAGTTCCAGAGGTTAGAAAACCCCTGTACCAGCACTACCGCGGGGTCGATGTGCAGCAGGGGAAGGACGGTCAGGTAGTAGGCGAAGGTGGCAACGGTGCTTCCCACATTGGTAACCGCAGCCACCAGTACCACCCGAAAGAGCGGAATCTTCCGCATCTGGGCGAAGTCCTCTGCCTGGACAATGGCCCGGAAATCCGCGGGGGTGGGTTTTCGGATCTTTGCCTCGGGAATCGCAGCGAACCATCCGGCCGCGATCAGGGGGTTCAGTGCGGTGAGCCAGGAGACCGAGAACGCGGTGAGTGCAGAGAGTGGATGGCCACCCGCAAGGAGGGCACAACCGGCGGAAAGGACACCATGAATCACAATCCAGTAGAGAAATGCCTGGAGGAGGGTCTCGAAACCCAGGCCGGAAAAGGCAAGGGCGAGGATGAGGAGGAGAAAAAGGGCCAGCACCACCACCCCGAAGATCTTTCCCCAGGGGCGTGAAACCGGCGCTGCGGACAGGGTAGAGAGTGGGGGAATACGGGATGGGGTCTCCAGGTAGGTTCGTACGCCGCTCACGTGCCCTGCACCAATCACTGCGAGTACGCGTTCGTGGCTGGCACCCAGCTGGATGAGGCGGCTCGCGATGTAGGCGTCCCGCTCGTCAATGAGCGCCTGAGCACCCCGGGGGGAAAATTTCCGGAACTCTTCGATAGCAGCAGTCACCACGTCCTGCTGAGTGAGGGCATCCACATCGATGGATTCCTCGCCGCCGGATACCAGAGAAAGGGCGAGTGCGTAGAGAAGCCGGAGCTTTTCGCGCAGCCCCATTCCTTTCCAGAAACGGGAGAGGGTGATGCGGATATCACGATCGACGAGAGCAATGGGAAGGTGTTCCCGCTCTGCCACCTCGATGGCGGCCTTCATGTCCGCGCCGGGTTCCACCCCCACATCCATCCCGATGCGACGCTGGAGGTAGGCAAGGATCCACTGCACGAGCATCTGGGTAAAGTTGCCGGTACGGATCACTTCAGAGATTTCCGGCGTCATTTCCTGCTCTTTCAGAGCCTGGTAGCGAGGTTCGTCCAGCTCCACCGCTACGATGGTTGGTTTGAATTCTTCAATGGCTGCCCGGACCTCCTCCACACTCTTCTGGGAGACATGGGCGGTCCCCACGATGCGTATCTCAGGGGTCAAGGACTCTCACTCCCTCTCCATCGATGAGGATGTAGGATCCCTGCACTCGGTTCAGCGATCGGGCATAGTGTCGCACCTGGTCTTCCTCCCCCCTCTCGATCTCGCGCCGGGAGATAAGATTCTGGGCCAGAGCGAGGGCTTCCGACTCCCCGGTCTCCCTTCCCAATCCAGGGCACTCTTCCCGAAGGAGTCTCTTTCCGGAAAGGGCAAACGGAAAAGTGCGGCAGATCCAGGGTCTGCAGGAATACACGCGGCAGCAACCGTCTTCCAGAAATATACATCTTCCTTCCCGTTTACGGATAGCCCATTCAAAAGTACAGATAGTTCCGGAAGGAAGGGTGATCTGTTCAGGATAGGGTTCCGCCACTTCTTCCCAGGAGAGCCCGCTCTGCAGGGCCAGAGCCCTCACTTCGGCGGGATATATCATCACCTCCATATCTCTGCCTCGGCAGCACCCCCCACAACGCTGGCACTGGAACCCGATGTCGCGGATCCGCGATGCGATCGTCTCTAGCTCTGACATATCCGGCTGAAATTCTCGAATACCAGGCGGCCGTTCTCGGTGTGGCTGACCTCGGGATGCCACTGCACGCCGTAGATGTGGTCCCTCTCCTGGGCGATCGCCTCCACGCTGCTGATCGTGGAGTGGGCGAGCACCGTGTACCCCTTTGGCGGATGCTCTACCTCATCGGCGTGGGAAGCCCATACCCGGATGTGCTCCGGATAGCCTGCCAGTATCTCGTTGTGTTCATCGATCTGGACCTCCACCAGGCCATATCCTCCGGCCTTTCCCGGGCGCACGGTTCCTCCCCGGGCCAGGGCGATCACCTGGATCCCCAGGCAGATTCCGAGCACGGGAAGACCAAGGTCCAGATACCGGGCGCTCTGCCCGGACCGTTCCATGGCCGGCCCTCCTCCCAGGATGATTCCGCGACAATTACGGGCGACATCCTGGGGTGATGTCTCGTTGGATATCAGCATCCCCGGTATGCCGAGATCGCGCAGGGCACGTGCGATCAAGTGGTTGAACTGACCGTAGTTGTTGACCACGTACAGGGGTTGCATTAGTAGCTATGGGACGTACGCCGCTATTATCCCTTTGTCAGCGGTAAGACTGAACGACTCGGAATATGTGCTCCTTGATGGCCGCGGCGTCGAAACCGAGCATCCCGGCAAGAATCATCGACCCACCCGCACCCATACCCTCCTTCACTTCACCGATACAGTACCGGGCCAGACCCGCATGCCCCAATTCGCCGAAATCGGGGTCGACATAGTAGGTCTCCACCCCGATATCACGGGCAGTCTGTTCGAAATTCGCGCTGGTATCCTGTTGTACGTAGCTGGTGGTGGCCACGGGGGGGAGTGCGGCCTGCATCGCATCGAGCACGGCCGCCACCGCGAGCATCTGAGTGCCCCCCGCAAGGATACAGGAGCCTGAAAATCCCTGCACAATGCCCGGCGCGACCGCGAGCATGGGATCGCCCCCACAGCGGACGACATCCAGCGGTCCCTCGATTGAGGTGGAGGCGATCCGGGCTATCACCGCCTCACAGACCTGCTCTTTCAGGCCCAGCGGATTGCGGACAAAACTGGAGCTCACCCGGGCTTCGTACCCCAGAGAGCGCAGCACGCATAGGGCAGTGGTGGTTCCCCCGGGTACACATTCCCCCAACACGAGGAGATCCCCGCAGCGGGAGAGGTACTTGCCGGTCCACACACCCCTCGTAAAGAGCTCCTGTGCACAGGGAACCGCATCTTCGGTTCGGGGGTCTCTCCCCGGCTCACCATAGACATCCAGACAGGGAATTACCGGAGGATGGGCCAGTCCGGCGTTGACGAACAGCGGGGTCAGCCCGGTCAGTTCCATCATCGCCCGGGTGATGGTAGCCGGGGTGGGGCACCCGGTGGGGGTGTTGGGTTTGATGGGCAGGCTACGGATCGTCCCGTTCAGGACCAGCTCGGAGTCCAGGTTGGGAGTGAGCAGGGTCTTTTCCGGCGTTCCCCCTGCCCCCGAGATACCCGGAACCGTGGACAGGATAGTGTTACCCAGTACAACCGAAAATACGGGGCGGGAGAAAGAAACAGGGGGGATATCGCAGCGGAAAGCCATAGCGATCTCTATATGAAGGCGGGCATTAAAAATTACTACCATCATGTTCGAGGTAGAAAAGCGGCTGGAAGCGTGCGGTGTCCAGATGGAGGC
>JAJRCO010000044.1 GCA_028678905.1 Methanomicrobiales archaeon | reverse complement strand
TCGGTGAATCCATCGGAGATCTGCTCGGCCTGCTTCCCTCGCGTAGCCCCACCGGTGCCGACCTTGACCGGCACAATGGCGGTGTAGCCGTGGACCACCTCGACGCGCTCACCAGCGGTGTACGTGGTGCCGGGGTGCCTGGCGATGCCGATGCAGAGGAGAGAATCGGCGCCGCAATCCTGGATCTCCTGATCGTCGGATGCGAACTTGACGCCGAAGCCTCCCTTCACGGTCTGGCCGGAAGCGACGATGTAATTGCGAATGATGGCCTTTTCGAGGACGCGATGCGGATCAGTGGATGCAGACATGGGATCTCCGGGGCGGCGGACGTGCCGCTATGGGTGTGGGGAAGGGTGGTGGGGAGCGGGACGACGGCAGCTACTGTCCAGCCGGCGCAGAGGCCGTCGCGTTGAGCAGTGAAGCAGCAGCGGAGCCGGGTGCAGCGTCTGCCCCCCGCTGGTAATTCGCGAAGCCGTCGACCTTGGCACCCCAGCTCATCGTGGGCGGCTGCTGAGCGGACTTGTTCGCGATGATCGTGGCGAGGGTCGATCCAGTAGCATCGCCTGGTGCCACAACGGATCCCGTCTGGGGATTGGTCTCACCGCCAATGCCAGCGCGAGCGGTGAGGTCCGTGCCTGCCTGCCGCCCATTGGCCCCATCGAGCATTCTCTTGTAGCGATCGGGGTCGAGTACGGACAGCTCGACAAGCTCATCGCGCTCGGTTGCCGACAGCTTGACCCCGACGAGCGGAAGCAGTTCGATAGTGGCGAGCTTCCTCGTGAGGGAATCAGCGCGCGCCTTCTCGTCCGCGGCAGCTTTCTCGGCGACCTGCTGTGCGGCCAGTGCATCAGCGACAGTCTTCTCTGCGGACTGCCGCGCATCGGCCGCAGCCTTCTCCGCCGCTGTGATTGCCTTGACAGATTCCTCCGTCATCGCCGCCATCATGGGCATCTCGACGCCCATATCGGTACCGCAGGCGCTGCAGTGGACCGTGAGCATGCCCTTCTGGACCAGCTCCCCGAACGCTTCCTTCGTGATCGCAAACTTGTTCATGGATTCCTCGTTGACTCCCTTTTCCCAGGGAGGCGTGAGATCGAATTGCTTGTAGTGGCGCCCGAGGTGGCTCTGTACGCCGGGCACATCTGCCTCAGGAATATCGACGCCCCCCCGGCTGCCGCTCGCCGCGTTGCCCGCTGCGATGACACCGGCGCGAGAAGTAGTCAGCTCTCCGGACACCACGATATGGTGGGGGAGCTTGTAGGAGCCTACGTCC
>JAJRCO010000343.1 GCA_028678905.1 Methanomicrobiales archaeon | reverse complement strand
GTTGGGAGGAAGTCTATCGACATAGATGTAGGAAAAATCCACCTCAAGATCAGTCAACAGCTCCTTCGTTTTCTTGCACCACCCGCAGGTACTCAGCGCATAGAGGGTGATTTTCCCTTTCTTTTTCCCTTCCTTGTGTTCCCAGCCCACGCTATTCACCATTACCAGATGGAGGAGGTTATTTAAAAACCCATCCTCCTTCCGGTGCCGGAAATGCCATGAAGTGAACCAACAACGCGGAATCCTGGAAAGTAGGATAGGTACAGTGATTTTTGTTACTTTTTCGCTTTCCATTCACCGCTTTTTTCATCCTTCTCATACTTTTGTTTCACCGCAGCCCAGGCTACCTTGTGGGATACTTCTTCACGGCTCTCCTCTCCCCGCCGTGATTCCGGATTTGCATACTGTTCCCAGGCGTTGTTGAAAGCCTCCATATAAATCTCCTGGGCATGTTTGGGCAGATTATTTTTAACGCTCTCGGGTAATTCACTGGTGGATCGATATGGCATAACATCATCTCCTCGTGATGAGGCGAGAATACCGATCACCATTGCGGTATTTGAATCTGTCGACTGCGGAGCGGATAGCATATGAGTAGGGAGTTTCACCAAAAGTTGTGATTCGACCGGAAAAGACTATCCCGTTTAGGAAAGAAAAACAAATGAGGTTGGTTTGGTGAGTTGTTTTGAGGTGCGCTATTCGATCGAAGGATTTCCCCGATCCCGCAAAGTCGAATCGATGGAGGATGCCGAGGCATATATGGTAACACTTATCGCAACTTATGGGGATGAATACATCCAAGATCTAGTCATCGAAAAGCAGGAGCGATGTTAAAAAAATACTGGACAGAAAAGGTACCAAATCAAAGGAATTGATCGTTACCCGATTGCTTGGTGCATACGATAAAAACGATATCCAGCGGGGGCTTAGTCGATCATACGGAGGAGGGGATGAATGCGAGGGGTGCGATTTGAACGCACGAACCCCTGCGGGACTGGCCCCTCAAGCCAGCGCCTTTGACCTGGCTTGGCAACCCTCGCCTGTTTCTTATATTTGACGTGAACCCCCCGATCACGAAAAAGACGCCATCACGTGATTTTTGCCATAATCCTGTTATGGGCGCCACTGATCGTGCCGGAAAATTCCCGCTATATTCTATATCTTGTGTTGCTACCCACTGTATCATCTAACATTTAATACCCATGGGCGCAATAATAGGATTATCCGAAGGGGAATAAAAATGCATTGGAAAGAACGTCTGGAGACGGCGAACCTCCCGGCCGGTGATTTTCCTATTCTCAGCGGGTTTATCGAGAAAGAGATTACTGATAAGGATCCTTCACCCACTACTCTTTACACCATGAGTGATAGGCTGATCATCCTCACTAACATCCTGCATGGATGCGGAGCCGGAGATTTGACCAAGGCAAAGACTGAGCATTTCACAAGCGCTGTAGCACGGATACGAAAGCAGTATCCGAAGCCAAACACACAGCGCATGCACATTAATATGCTAAAGCGGTTCTGCAAGTTCCTGGTTGATGAGAAAAGGGTAAAACTGAATTGCCTGAGGATACAAACGGTAAAACTTCTGTCCGTCAACTGGAGGAGCAAGACCGATGACGATGTTCTGACCCCTAAAGAGCTAGATAAGGTGATCGAAGAGGCTGAAACCGCACGAGATAAGGCAATCATCACCATGATGGTCGATGGATGTTTCCGCCCGATTGAGATACGGACGATGCGATGGGATCAGCTGTTCTTCGATGAGTACGGGTGCCGGGTAAAGGTCGCTGAAGAGACACAATACGAGAGAGAATTTCGCCTCACCTTCTCTCTACCCTACCTCCTGCGATGGAGAGAGAATTACCCTGATGGTAAACTAGAAGGGCGGAAGCCCGTCTTTGTAAACGAACGGAGAGACCGAGCGGGGAACTACAAGGTGATCGGCAACGACATGATGAAGCACCTGGTTTACCGGATACGGGATAAGACCGGGATCAAAAAACTGAAACCATCCATTTTCCGATCGACAGGGTTGATAAACGATGTGGAAAGGGGTATGGATCACACTTACCTCTGCATGAAGGGATGGGGGAACCTGAGCACCAACATGATTCGAACCTATGTGAAACCCTCGCGGGAATACATGGACCGGGTTGCTCTCCAGAGAATGGGTAGACCCATTCCTGAAGGTAAAAAGTTGTACCGGACTGACCGTATTCAGGATATGCTGAAACCGAAAGTATGCCCCAACGAAAAATGCCAATCTCTTGTTCCGGCAACGGTGGCATTTTGCCCAGCATGCGGGGTTCCAGTCACCGAAGAGGCAAAACAGAAGAGGCAATCGTTGAAGGAAGCGATCATACAGGAAGTCCTGAAAGAGCTCCAGAAGGAAAAATAATTGTTAATATATTAGTATATTGCTTTATAGTTAGTAAAATACCGTCTATTTTTAAAATAAAGGTCGATATGTCGCACGATAGTAAACGAATGAGACTGAAAGGGAATCAGAACGATAGATCCATCCTCTTAGTCTGTTGCAAGTAATTGCGATAATAAATGGTATCCAGAGACCCTATGCCTGCGGGCTAAGGTGGATATATCACTCCATGGAATTTCGTCATAAAAAATGCGATATCTTCTACCGGTATCTTCCTTCAGAGGTAGATTTGGCTCTGAAGAAATCGCAATATCACATAGATTGCGAAAAAATAATTTCAATTATATTATGAGCATCCTTATGCTCAAGTGTATATTTTCATCAATGGCGTTCATACATTCCAGACTATGTAGGGATCCTAACCCTGGCAAGTATTCTTGACCCCTTCTGAACTGATCAGCCATATTCCTATCCCTGTCCATTCGTGATTTTAAGGTTATGTACTTCTGAATACCGATTGACGAAAAATGCTAGAATTTTTTTTATCGACCGCATATAATTACATTTATTAACATTTTTTCACATAGGCATACATATATCTACTAAGGACTACCATAATATG
>JAJRCO010000004.1 GCA_028678905.1 Methanomicrobiales archaeon | reverse complement strand
GTGTCGATCTCAGTCCTCGCCGGGAGGTCGTTGGTGAGAACCATCCCCTTCTCACGCTGCAGGACCTCAGCGAGACTCGGCTCGGCCTCTTCCGCAGCCGGCGCCGGTGCGGCCGCCCGGCCCTCGGCAAAAGCAGCGCCGCGCGCCGCATTGAGCTCGGTCTGGAGCTCGGCGACGCGGCTGTCGAACTTCTGCACATAGTCGTCGTAGGCTTCCGGCGACAGCATCTTCTTGACATTCGCCAGCGTCGCCTTCCGCGACCCCTGGAGCGTCCCTAGCTGCGCCTCTATCTCTGCCGCCGTCCTCGGGATCTGCCGCCCCTCTGCTCCTGGCGCACCGGCCAAGATGCCCTGAACCTCGCGCGGGAACGCCTCTTCCGTCCAGTCGAGGAATGCCTTGCCGGCCTTCGTGCGCGCAGCCCCCAGGAGACCGACGCCGGCGCGCAGGGCAGTCGGACCAGCCAGGGCCCCGCCTAGTTCGGCCACGGCCTTGACCGGGCCGGGCGCGCCAAGAGCCTCGGCCGCCGTGCCAGCGGCAACCTGGCCGGCCAGCATCTCGGCTGGCAGCCTCAGGGATTCCAGCGCGTAGGGCAGCGTCGCCTTCCCCAGAGCCGGAGCCCCGACTTCCACGCCCGCCCTTATAGCCGCCGGCGAGAGACCGCGAGCTACACCCGACCAAGTGCCGGCGGCGAGACCGGCTTCGGGCGCGGCGAAGAACAACGGCAGGGTCGCGATCCCGATCGGCGAGGTTAGGCCGGCGATACCAGCCTCGGCAGGCTTGCCCGCGTATGGAACACGGCCGACCTGCTGGAGCACCTTCTCCGGTAGCAGCGAGGTCGTCGCCAGGGCTGTCGTGCGCGCCGCGGCGCCGCCAAGCTCAGGCAGGAACCGCGATGGTGCAAGTGGGCTGACCGCCGGTGCGGCAGGACGCCTGCCAAACCCTGGCAGCGTGGCCTTCTTGCGCCGACCGCCCAGGTAGGTGATGAGATCGTAGGGGTCGACCTGGCCCTGCTCAAACAGGTTGACGACGCCCCAGTCTTTCGCCGTAAGGGGCTGACCCTTGATGTCG
>JAJRCO010000169.1 GCA_028678905.1 Methanomicrobiales archaeon | reverse complement strand
TTTTTACCAGACCATTCTGCATTCCCTGTTCCTCGCGAAAGAGGCCGAAGTGCAAAGACATCGTCTCCTTCATTTCCTTCATCACCGGGTACAGGCGTTCCCCCTCGACCCGACCGAGCAATTCCGTGATCATCGATTCAGATTCCTGTATTGTTTTTTCTACAGGTTCTGGATCCGGGGCTTCCATTTTTGGCAGCTCTTCGATGATCGTTCGGGCGGTATACCTCCCGAAGGAGACTGTTTCGAGAAGAGAGTTCCCCCCCAGCCGGTTTGCGCCGTGAACACTGACACAGGAACATTCACCCGCGGCATAGAGACCGGGGATCGCCGACGCGCCGGCAAGAGATACAGCCACGCCCCCCATCGAGTAGTGCTGGGCCGGTTGGACGGGAATAGGTTCCTTCACCGGATCCACCCCCGCGAAGTCCTGAGCAATCTGGCGGATGCCTGGCAGCCTCCTGGTGATCAACTCCTCACCGAGACCAGTAAGATCTAGGTGCAGATAGCCGCCTTCGTATCCTCTGCCTTCGTCCATTTCTTTCTGCATCGCCCGCGCAACCACATCCCGTGGGGCTAGATCGAGGGATTCCGGTGCGTAGCGCTGCATGAACCGTTCCCCTTTCCGGTTCAAAAGAATCCCTCCCTCGCCACGGGCTCCTTCGGAAATGAGAATATTTGATCCATACAGGGAGGTTGGATGGAACTGGACAAACTCCATATCACGAAGAGGTGCTCCTGCCTGAAGTGCAAGGGATGCTCCATCTCCGGTGTTGATAAGAGCATTGGTGGAGCGACTATACACCCGGCCGAATCCTCCAGTAGCAAGAAGGAGGATTTTTGAGGCGAACCCCTCCACATGGCCAGTGCGGTAGTTCAGGGCGGTGCAGCCAATGCAGCGTCGATCATCGATTATCAGCGAGGTGACGAAGTATTCCTCATAGACCGGAATATTCCTTTTTATTGCCTGTTCATACAGGGTGTGGAGGAGGTGATGGCCGGTTTTGTCCTGTGCATAACACGTGCGGGGAAATCCTGCACCCCCAAAAGGCCTCTGAGCGATGCGTCCGTCGGAAGTACGGGAAAAAACCGTTCCAAGATGTTCGAGCTCGATCACCGCCCGGGGAGCATCTTTACACATCAGGGCCACTGCGTCCTGGTCTGCCAGGTAATCGGAGCCCTTTACCGTGTCGTAGGCATGGGCTTGCCAGCTGTCGTCTTTTCCAGCCTCCGCGTTCCCCAGCGCCGCGTTTATCCCACCCTGTGCAGCGACGGAATGAGAACGGAGCGGGTGTACCTTTGAGATTATTGCAACGTCATGGCCGGCATCGGCGATCTCCAGGGCCGCCCGCAGACCGGTGAGTCCCCCACCGATAATGACACTGTCGTGACGATGTAACCCAAACACCTGTTTCATTGCGCCTCTGATATGCCCATGCACTGATAATGTTTGCTGATACCATTCCTTACTAGGATGAGAATCTGTACCGAACTTCAGGGTCACCCGGCGGAATCGGGTTAAAGGTCGGCTCTCCATACCCGATCGACACCACGAGGAGATCATTCCGAATTAGATCTACTCTTTTTTTGGCGTAACCTTTTTATAGTAAGATGAATATTGTGGGATCTCGTCCCAGGAGATAGGTTATGGTAAAATGCGAGTGGATACATCCAGACAGAATAAGATTCATCCCCGAATCCAAGATACAGCGGTTCAGGAAGGCCCAAGATGGACTTCCCCCGATACGGATACATCAATTTCGACTGGAAAAAGAAAAAAGCGACTACATCGTATACTCGACCGTCGCAGAATGAAGGAAGGAAAACGAAGCTTTCGTGGATACTAGTCTAAGATACTTCTTAACTATATTCCCAAAAGATTGTCACATCGCGGGAAGCGGTATCCCGCCGGTATTATTTACCACCTTTTCTGGCTTTGCGGGCACAATGATGACTGTCGTACAGCACTTTTGGATTGAAGGTCTCGAATTCCGATCCGCAGATGGGGCACTTTCGGGCATAGATCTTGTGATATGACATTTTTTCTCTTTCTGAGAGCATATTTTTCACACTCCGCGTCCTAGATATCTTTCAGGCCGGATATTTATTCCTAGCTTCTTCATCTGGAAAAAGGGTTAAAAATGCGAACAGGGATCCAAAGATTATTGTCTGGTCAATGAGTATCTCTGATTCGAGGAAAAATGGCAGGCATCATGAAGCCCAAAACACCGGTTACGGGAGTATCTGCCCTCCTTACGGAAGGGAACGCGAGGATGGAATTGCGGATGCCTGAAGAGGCGATTCCATTTTATAAGAAAGCACTGGAGCGGGATCCGGAAAATGTGGAAGCATGGCAGCGCCTGGGGTTTGCCACTTCGCTGCTGAAGGATTATCCGAAGGCGCTGGAGTGCTATAATCGCGCCCTCCTGCTCTCTCCCGATGATCCAGATACCTGGAGGAACAAGGCAAACGTACTGGCAAAACAGGGCAGGTATCCGGAAGCGCTTACTTGTTTCGATACAGCTCTCGATAAACATCCGTCCGATCCGGCTGCGTTATGGCGTGACAAAGGTTTCACCTGCATGCAAAATGGATCCAACCAAGAAGCGATCGCGTGTTTTGAGCAGTCCCTCTGTATCAAGCCATATCAGCCCGACACCTTAGTGGGAAAGGGACTGGCATTATGCAAGGAGGGAAGATTCAAAGAAGCCATCGCCTGTTACGACTTCGTGCTCGACGTTGACCCATTATCCCGGGCGAGGGCCTATCGCAGAATCGCCCTGGAACGGATCGAACAATACGGAGGGAGAGATCAGCGCCTGATAGATGATTTCGCGTAAGGTAGAACGTTTTTAAGGGATTGTGGAGTGTTGACTGATTCGGTTCGGTGATAATAATGGTAGATTCACCAGAGTTTTTTGAAAATATCGAATAATGTATCGATTTTTTGACTAATCGCCGTGACAAAAGGCAGGGGAACTATCACCGAATAAGATTGACAGTGGCCGAAAGATCGGCAGTTGATCGTGATACTCTTTTCAGAATATTTTTTTCGCTCGGAATGTTCCGAATGTTCCACATGCACATTCTTGAACCTGGCTCAAGAAGACAGTTCAAATCATTCACATGCTTTTTCATAAGCAAGGGGCTCTATAACTATCCAAATCTCTATGATAGATATGGATTCTATCGGGGGAACCTTCGCTTTAGGATTCTTGGTGGGTCTCTCTGCCTTCACCCCGCCAGGACCGGTTGTCGTGTACCTGATACAGCAGTCGCTGCATCGGGGGTTCCGCGCCGGTCTCTCCGTCACCCTTGCTTCTGCATTGGTAGGGGCGGGTATGTTGGTACTGATTCTGGAAACCGGTATCAGGATGGTCTTCGAATCGCCAGTCTTCCACCTCTACATAGGTCTTATCGGCGGGATATCCCTGATAACCCTGGGAGTTCTGATCGGTAGGGATACCCTCTTCTCACCGCTCGCATATATAACGAACCCGCCTGAATCTTCTTATTCCTCCTCATTTGTGGGTGGTCTCGCCGTGAATACCGGTAATCCCTTGGTGTATATCTGGTGGGCGTTGATCGGTATCCCTAGTCTGGGGGCAGCGGGCGAACTTGCGGGGTCTTCCGGACTTTATAGTTGGAGCGGGGGCATCCTGGGAGCACTCTTCCTCTGGTATGGCGGTATCTCTTATCTCGCCTCGCAAGGGGTAAGTCATCTCCCGAAAAAAGCCATTCAGGTGCTATCTCTCCTGAGCGGTATTTTCCTGGTCATCTTCGGCCTATTTCTGCTTGTCCGTTATGTATTGCACCCCTGAGAAAGGAGGAGTTATTCCTTCGGAACCGGAATTGGGCATAGGTGCCTCAGGTCCATTGTATATCAATCCTGAAATGAAGACGATCTAACAGGACTCTGGACGGAGCCTACTCGGTATCATATCGGTTAATCGGTACATTTTCTGCCTCGATTATGGGTCAAATACCCTTCGGGTACGAAGAGCGGTTGGCCAAGATCGCCAGAGTGATCTCTTGTCGAATCGACCTGGTAGATGATTAAGGCACGTCGGATTATGAGATACGGTATGGAGTTAATGTATGCGAACCACTTGGTGAGATTCGAATCGATTTGGTATGGAAGTGTTCACCATTGGGGAAAGGGGTTGGGACAGCCTCACACATAAGAGTTTAACATGAATGGATTCTCGTTGATCCATCGGAAAAAGACAGGCTCGGTCCTTACTGGAACAAAAAAGTGGAAAATATGCCGGCAAGTGGGGGTATGTCCGTGGATGAATATTCTGTAACAGGATGTTTGATTATACTATCTTCGATCATCCTGGTGCGGACAAAAGAGCAGGGGGCTCCGACTTCTCTCTATATCCTACAGCCAAACCCACCCGGCGTGTCCGTAAAACGTGATCCGATAGCGATT
>JAJRCO010000341.1 GCA_028678905.1 Methanomicrobiales archaeon | reverse complement strand
TTCCCCTTCTAACAGCGCCGGATAAGACGTTTTATTCACAGATCCTTGTTCTGGCAAAATCTTATCAAAGAGAAGCGTATCCATGGATGTGGGTGCGCGCATGGACTTTTCACATCTGGTCGCCTATCTGAAGAAACTGGAGGTGACCTCCTCCCAGAACGCGATGATCGAGATACTAGGCCGTCTGTTCAAGGAGGCAGACCCGGACGAAATCGGCATTCTCTGCTACTTTTTGCTGGGAGAGATCGCGGCAGGCTATCAGGAGATTAGTCTGGATATGGGGGAGAAAAGAGCGCTCTCTTCGATCTCCCTCGCCATTGGCGTAGAGGAGAAAAAGCTGGAAGAGCGTCTAGGTGAGGCAGGGGATCTGGGAGCGTTGATCGCCCAGTACGACGTCCCCCCTCATGCAGGGGGGTTCACGGAATATTTCTCCCCTCCCCTTCCCTTAACCGTCAGAGCCCTTCACGAAGGACTTACCGCGATCGCCTCTGCCTCGGGTGAGGGTTCGGATCTGCGGAAGATCGGGATCCTGGCCTCCCTGCTTGCCGTGGCCACACCGGAGGAGCGCCGCTACATTGTCCGTCTGGCTACCGGAGCCATGAGACTGGGGGTGGGGGATATGACGGCTCTGGACGGTCTGGCCGTAGCATTCCTGGGTTCCAAGGAGAGTCGATCCTTTCTTGAACAGGCGTACAACCTCTGTTCCGACATCGGTTACGTGGCAGAAATACTCCAGAAAGACGGCTTATCAGGAGTCAAGCGGATCCGCATCACCCTCAATCGTCCCCTTCGACCCATGCTCGCCCAACGGGTCTCCACCATGGAGGAGATCCAGGAGAAGATCATCTCGAAAGAGATCGCCGTGGAAGAGAAGTACGACGGGGAAAGGATTCAAGCCCATAAGGATGGCGAGCAGGTGGAGCTCTTCTCCCGCCGGCTCACCAGGGTGACGGCCCAGTTCCCGGATGTGGTGAGGGAGATTAAACAGCACGTCCGTACTGGTAGCGCGGTTCTGGACGGAGAAGTAGTGGCCTATAACCGGGAGAAGGGCACCTATGAGCCCTTCCAGACTCTGATGCAGCGGAGAAGAAAGTACAGGGTCGCCCAGTATGCGGTCCAGATCCCCGTCCGCTATATGGTATTCGACCTGGTGTACCGCGATGGATCCCCCCTTCTGGATAGGAGCTATCCCGAACGAAGGGCGTCCCTGGAGGAGATCATGGAGCCCTCCGAGTTGATCGCAATCACCGACAGGACAATCGCATCCTCTCTGGACGGCATCCGTTCCTACTTTGAAGATTGTATCAAGCGGGGACTGGAGGGGGTGATCTGTAAGTCCATGGCCAAGGATTCGGTGTATGAGGCAGGATCCCGTAGCTGGAAGTGGATCAAGTGGAAACAGACCTATGGATCGGAACTGCCGGACACCCTTGATCTGGTGGCCATCGGAGGAAATCTGGGTCGGGGAAGCCGGGCGGGTACTTACGGATCCCTGCTCTGTGCCACGTACAATCCGGACGGGGATGTTTTTGAAAGCATCTGCGGGCTGGGAACCGGGTTCAGCGACGAACAGCTGGAAGAACTGCCAGACAAGTTTGGAAAGGTCCGGGTGGGCGAGATGCCCGCCCGATACCGGGTGAAGAAGGAGAAGTATCCCGATCACTGGTTTAACCCTGCGTTCGTGCTGGAAGTCTTGGGATCTGAAATCACCCGAAGCCCCATGCATACGTGCAACTGGGATGAAAGAGCGAGGAAGGGTCTGGCGGTCCGTTTTCCGCGTTTCATCCGCTGGAGGCCGGAAAAATCACCGGTTCAGGCTACCACTTCCCGGGAGATCGCGGAGCTCTACCGGCAAAAGGGGAAGAGGTAGATCCGATGGCCCGGAAAGCGATGAGCAACCAGGAGATCGCCTCGGTCCTGTACGAGATTGCCGATCTTCTGGAACTGAAAGGGGTCGAATGGAAACCCCGGGCCTATCGGAAGGCTGCCCAGTCTGTAGAGACACTCGGAGAACCCATCGTCTCCATCTACGAGCGGGGAGAGCTAAAGAAAATTCCTGGAATCGGAGAGAGCATCTCCGAAAAGATCCAGGAAATGATCGAGAAAGGAAAGCTCCAGTACCTGGAAGACCTGCGCAGCGAGTTTCCGGAAGGGGTGCGCGAAATGGAGAACGTGGAAGGGGTTGGTCCCAAGACCGCGCTCACCCTTCACGCCAAGTTGGGCATCCAGACCATTGACGACCTAGAAAAGGCGGCCAGACAGGGGAAGATCCGAGCATTGAAGGGATTCGGAGAAACCTCCGAGAAGAACATCCTGGAAGGAATCCAGCGCCACCGCAACACCGAGGAACGCTTTCCCCTGGGGTATATCCGGCCAGAGGCGTCCCGAATCGAGGCGCAGCTGCGGGAGAGCGACGCCGTGATCCAGGTGGTGGTCGCCGGATCGATCCGGCGCTGGAAAGAAACGGTGGGAGATATCGATATCCTGGTCAGCTCTTCCGATCCTGGGAAAGTGATGGATCTCTTCTGCTCGCTCCCCCAGGTCAAGAAGGTGATCTCCAAAGGGGAGAAGAAGAGCACCATCCTTGTAGGAGACAATCTCCACGTAGATCTCCGACATATCGAGGAGAAACAGTTTGGCGCCGGATTGATGTATTTCACTGGATCCAAGGCGCACAATATCGCGCTTCGGAAAAGGGCTCTCAGTCAGGGAATGACCCTTTCGGAATACGGTCTCGTCCGCAAAAAGGGGGGTGATGTGGTAGCCGAGAAGGAGGAAGCGGAGATCTACGAGGCACTCGGACTCCCTTACATCCCTCCGGAGCTGCGGGAAAACCGGGGAGAGATCGATGCTGCGGAAGCAGGAAACCTCCCCCAACTCCTCCAGCAGGACCAGATACGCGGCGATCTTCACGTCCATTCGGAGTGGAGTGAAGGTAACGACACTATCGCAGAACTGGCGAAGAAGGCTGCAGAGATGAGATACGAGTATCTGGCCATCTGTGATCATGCCAAATCCCTGGGAATCGCCCGGGGACTCACCGAAGAGGATCTCAAAGATCAGCGGAAGGAGATCGATACGGTCAACGAATCGTTGGACGATCTGACCATTCTCGCTGGAATCGAAGCAAATATCGGAAGCGGAGGGCACCTCGACCTGAAGAGGGAGGCGCTGAAGGATCTGGATCTGGTCATTGCCGGGATCCACTCCGGTCTCAAGCAGGATGAAAAAAAGATGACCGAACGGGTGATCACCGCAATTCATGAAGAACCGGTGCATATGATTGTCCATCCGACCGGGCGGGTTCTTCAGAAGCGTCCCCCGCTCAACCTCAATCTCCAGACCATCTACGAGACTGCCGCGGAACAAGGGGTCCTTCTGGAGATAAATGCCTTTCCCACCCGTCTGGATCTCTCGGATATTCATGCCCGGGCCGCCAAAGATAAGGGAGTCCTTATGGGAATCGGGACTGATACCCATGATGTCACCCACCTGCGCTACATGGAGCTTGGGGTGGCTACCGCGCGGCGTGGCTGGCTGGAAAAGAAGGACGTGATCAATACCCGTTCCGTGAAGGAATTCCGGAAGCTCCTCCGTACCTGAAGGGGTCACTCGAAAAATATTTTTCCCGGTCACTATCTTGGATAGTTCAAGTCGTGACCGGGAATCTTTAGACCGAGCTACACCCCGGATTCCGGATAAGCTATATCCGTCTCTCTGTTCCATTGTTCCGCGGATGCATCTTGAAATCCTGGGTACCCGAGGGGAGATCGAGGAATCGGCTCCCTGGCACTACCGCCACTCCGGTGTGCTGGTGGACGGTCGTCTGCTCCTCGATCTCGGGGAGAGGGAATATCTGGATCTCCATCCGAAGCTGGTAGCGATCACGCACCTCCACCCGGATCACGCCTTCTTTGTCACTCAGGAGGGCTCCACGGATATTCCCCTCTATGCCCCGGAAGAATATCACAATCAGGTGCAGGTTCAGGCTCTGCCAGAACAGCTGACGCGGGACGGGTACGTCATCCGCCCGCTTCCTACGCATCACAGTAAACTGGTGCGATCCGCTGCCCTGGTTGTACACGACGACTCCCGCACCATCTGCTACACCGGCGATATTATCTGGCTGAACAAAGAGTATCACGGATTTCTGAAAGGTCTCGATCTGGTGATTACCGATGGAAGTTATATCCGAAAGGGAGGGATGGTGAGAAAAGATCCAGGGACCGGGCAGCTTTATGGGCACACCGGAATTCCGGACCTGATCCGTCTCTTCTCCGAATTCACCAATCGCATCCTTTTTGTTCATTTCGGAAGCTGGTTTTTCAAGGATATTGCCGATGCCCGGGAGAAGATTCGGGCACTGGGGGAGGAGAACGGAGTCGATGCCCAGGCCACTCGTGATGGAGAGGAAGTGGTGGTGTAGGTCAGGGGCTGGAAGTATCTGTCTAGGTACTCTCGGATGGTCTTATTTCCTGCCCCACCACCTGGCCATTTTTCCTTTCGTGTCTACGCGCCTCCAGGTATTTTTCCCAACACCTTGTGTCCGGCAGGATGTACATCGGTCATCACCTCTCAAGGTCCCTGATCACCTCACCAAGCATGAGGAAATCCTGTTCCAGTGATCTCCGCATGTTCGGATTATGAGTGATCACTGCGGGATGGTAGGTCGGATGGACAATCCGCTCCTCTCCGTCTATGGTAATAGCAAGAGTCTTCCCGTGCACCTCTCCGATAGGGCGGTCCGCTGTTCCAAATAGCTCGAATAGATCCCATGTTGCCCAATGCCCCATAGGGACGAGCACCTCCGGATCGATGAGGGCGAGCTGTCGTCCCAGGTATTGGCGGCAGGTCCGGCTCTCCTCCCGGGTGGGCGCCCGGTTTCCGGGGGGGTGGCATTTGACCACACTGGTGATGAATACCTGTTTTCGGTCCAGGCAGATCGATTCCAGGAGCCCGTCCAGCACCGATCCGGCCCGTCCCACGAAGGGGAGGCCCTTCTGGTCCTCCTCCCGCCCCGGCCCCTCCCCGATCAAGAATACTCTCGCATCCGGAGGACCCTCCCCGGGAACCGCATGGGTCCGGGACCGATGCAGGTCACATTTTGTGCAATGGGTGATCTCCCAGCGGAGATGCCTTTCCTGTTCACGATCCATGATCCTGGTCCTTTGGACAGAAATAGGAGGTGCGTCCCCCGATGGCAGTATGTTTCAGGGTTGTTCCGCAACGGGGGCAGACCCCGCCTTTCTCCCGCCGGGGAATGATGTAGCTATCGGGAAGCTTCTCTATCTCTCCCCGTACTTCGATCCCTTTCTCCAGCACCCTCCGGGTGATCGCGTAGAGATCAACGAGGGTCCGATCAGAGAGATTCGAGACTTCGGTCGTCGGCAGGATACCGGTCTGGAATAGGATCTCGTCGGAGTAGATGTTGCCGATACCAGCGAAAATGGATTGATTCATCAGGGCCGACTTGATAATACCCCGTCTCCCGGAAAGAAGCCGTACAAACTGTTCTTCGTTCAGCTCCAGCACATCCGGACCCAGCTCCTTCTCCAGGATGAAGG
>JAJRCO010000182.1 GCA_028678905.1 Methanomicrobiales archaeon | reverse complement strand
GTATCTCGACTGTTCTGTGTTGACCATCACCCTTAAAAGCCCAAAATCCCATTCAATGGTAGTACGAGAGACACCATGAATTCAGGGCACCAGAGGAAAATTAGCGCGAATCGGGCGCCTCAAGACAGGAGAGCGATTCCTGTGAGCGATTCGAACGCGCATAGAAATACCGCCCCGTACGGACAACATATCCGATCCGGATTCGGCAGTCCAGGGGTCCGGGCGGACGGAAAGCGGGGGACGGTGTTATAAGGTGCACACCAGCAGAGTCATGGAAATACTCCTCATCGAAGACAACCCCGCCGATGTTCGGCTGACCCTGGAGGCCTTCCAGGACCTGAAGGTTCCCAATCATATGAATGTGGTGATGGACGGAGTAGAAGCGATGGAATTCCTGCGGAAAAAGGGGTCTCACCAGTCGGCCCCGCTCCCCGATCTCATCCTGCTCGATCTAAACCTCCCCCTGAAAAACGGGAGGGAAGTGCTCGAGGAGATCAAGACGGATGACAACCTGAAACACATTCCCGTGGTGGTGCTAACGACATCGAGGGCGGAAGAAGACGTTCTCCAGGCCTACCGCCTGCACGTGAATTGTTACCTCACCAAGCCTTCCGACCTCGATCAGTTCTTTACGCTGATACAGGAAATCCAGCAGTTCTGGTTCGGAATCGCGAGGATACCCCGATATATCTCGAACGAATCATGCAAAAAATGAACATTCTCCTGGTGGAAGATGATCCGGCGGCGGCCCGCCTCATCGAAGAACTCTTCCGGGATATGGGGGATATGTCGGTCGCCCTCAGGTGGGTCGATCGTATCGGTACTGCCCTGGACGTCCTGCGCGAGGGGTCAGTGGACGCGGTACTTCTGGACCTGATGCTCCCCGACAGCGCCGGACTGGAGACCGTACATCGGGTAGTGACCGCCTTTCCAGCCGTCCCGGTCGTGGTGTTGACCACCCTGAATGACATGAAGATTGGAATCTCGGCAGTCAAGGCAGGAGCACAGGATTATCTCTTTAAGGGAGAGGTGGACGGCCCCCAGCTCACCCGAACACTCCATTATGCTACGGAAAGAAAGCGCATCCTCGGACAACTCGCGGAATCTGAAGAACGTTACCGGACAATTTTCGAGTCAACGGGTACAGCGATGGCCCTTCTGGAGAGAGATCTCACCATCGCGATGGTGAACCGGGAATTCGAACGAACCCTTCGGTATACCCCCGACGCGGTTGAGGGAAAGAAGAAGTGGACTGAACTGGTAATCAGTGATGACGTCGATGCGGTGAGGCACTATCACGAGATGAGATCGGAGAATCCGGCCACTCCCTTGGCGCCGTATGAATGCCGGGCAAGAGACCGGGATGGGTTCATCCATTCCTTCATCGCTTCCCTGTCCCCCGTTCTTCCCCCAGATAGATCCGTTCTGTCACTTGTTGATGTCACCGTGATGAGGAAGCTCGAAAAAAGGGAGAGGGAATACCTCAGAAATCAGAAATTCCTGGCATCCTCCGCGATGAAGTTCACCGAGCTTCCGGCCGCGGAATCGATCTTCAATCAGATCGGGGAAGACATCCATACCCTGTTGCATGATTCGCTGGTGCTGGTCCTTCCCTATGACGATGAATCCCGAACCTTCCGCATCACCTCCATATCGGGGTGGAAGAAACAAAAACTTCAGCGCATGGAAGCGGTGGGAAAGATCCTTGAAGGGACTGTTCTCCGCCTGTCGCCACTCATCCGGAGGAAATGCCTGAAGGGCACAGTGGAGCGGATCAGGAACCCGTCCAGCATAACGGAAGGTTCTCTTCCTGCGGCACTGAAGATGCTGTTCGATTCCTGCAAACCGGCGTGCGATGTCCACGTGGTCGGCTTTTCCCGCGAGGGGGAACTTTCAGGGTGCGCACTGATCGTTACCACCAAAGGTTCTCCAGTTCGCAATAGCCAGGTAGTAAAAACCTATCTCGGACAGGCAGTGAACGCGCTGAGGAGGAGACTGGCAGAAACGGAACTCACCTTCACCAGGGGAAGACTGCAGTACCTCCTGGGGAACGTACCCGCACTGGTCTATGCGGCAGAGATTCAGGACGATGGAAGTCTCCTCTATACCTACATGAGTGAAATCCTTGGCCAGTTCATGGGGTACGAGCCACAAAATGTACTGTTCGACAAACAGTTCTGGAACAAGAAAATCCACCCCGACGACCGGGAGGAATTCGTCAGGGAAGCACTTCCCGCCCTCTACGAAAGGGGACATATCGCAACGGAATACCGGATGAAACAGAAATCCGGGCTATATGTGTGGGTATACGACGGGATGAAACTGGTGAGGGATGCCCCCGACCGACCCCGCGGTGTCGTGGGTGCCTGGATTGATATTACGGAAAGAAAACGGATGGAGGACGCCCTGATGATCAAGCATAGCGCCCTTGAATCCCTTCATGTTCCGTTCATCCTGACCGACATGGAACTCCGCATCGCATATCTGAACGATGCCGCCCTGACGATGTGGGGTTACACGGGAACGGAAGAAGTAATAGGAAAAGTGTTCAGCGATTTCATCGGCCCATCCACCCGTTTTAAGAAAATAGTTGCCCGGCTGACTGAAGACGGTGGCTGGAGAGGGGAGGTCCGCGGCACAAAGAAGGATGACTCCCACTTCGAGGCACACATGACCATAAACAGAGTAAAAGATAATCCGGATCTTCCCTGTTACGTGGCCGCCTTTTACGATCTCACCGAATTGAAACAGGCGCAGCGGGAACTGAAGAAACTACGGGGTTTGCTGGAGCGAAAAGTCTCGGTCCGGTAAAAAAAAGGAAATTCAGATCAGAGCGGCAGTAATTCCCATGACACCGGACTGGATAATCACCGCTACGGCGATGATCACTCCGGCCATCTCCAGAGCCACCGCAACATTTCCTTTTTGGAGCTCCTTGAATTCATCGATTCCCTTGGTCAGGCGGTCCAGCACGTTCAGCGCGAGATAGATAGCGATCACCGCGAGTGCAATCCCCAGGATCAGCTGTAGGAACGCGGCGCCAATCGCAGCAAGCCCTTCAACGGTGAAGATACCGACGTTCAGGGCGGTCCCGATACCGGTAGAGAGGCCTGCAACTCCCGACTGGACGACAATCGCTATGGCAATGAACACCGACGCGATAAGGATCCCGATAGCCGCATTACCTTTCGAAAT
>JAJRCO010000282.1 GCA_028678905.1 Methanomicrobiales archaeon | reverse complement strand
TGCTGGCAGCCATCACCCTCATCCTCGGAGCTGGGGGTATCGGTCTCCTCGTATCGCTTCCAACCCTGACCCAGGGGAATCTGGTCTGGCAACGCTATGATGGAATATTGCTGGTAAACGGCAGTTTTGAAGAGACGATCACCGCGGATGTGCTCGCAGATAATCAGTACCACATGCTTTTTCGGTACTGGAACGATCCTCTCTCGTTTACCACCCTGGACCGCCCCTACCTGCACCTTGAAGGAGTGGCCACACCTCCAGGCACCTATGCGTACGCGAAGAATTATCAGGGAACGGTGCAGGTCCTTACATCGGGCGGGGAAAAGTACATCCCCGAGATCACCAGACTTGCCATCCTTAATGAGGTCGGTGCATACAGTCCGGAATATTATGCGCGGGGATCGTACCCCATCACCAACCGGTATATCCTGCGTCCGCCCGTGCAATATGACGCAAGCACCAGCCATCTCAATGTGAAATTTCTCCAGGGAGATCATCCCCGCATCCAGCAAGTCGAAATAAGGATCTTCGCCGAATACGTGGAAACGATCTACCCACATCCACCCACCCTGTCTGTCCAGAGGCAGGGAGAACAATATATTCTTTCCGGAAGCCTGGGTAAGGATGAGCTGCTCGAAGTGGAGCTCCTGCTCTCTCCCGCATATGTAAACCAATCAGGAGGATTTCCGGTTGAGACCGCGGATGTACGAGGACAGACCGAGAGAGCGAATCTCCTCTACAACCTACCTTACCAGGCGGGAATCGTACTATCCTATGCGGGAGGGGTACTGGTAATCGGGATGCCGTTCCTCCTCATCTATGTATATCGCAGGTATGGACGGGAGAAAGAGGCAACCGTCCCTGATTTCCTGAGTTATGTTCCCAATCCGGATATCCGCCCCTGGCAGGTCAATCTGTTGTTCAAGAAGGACGCCCTCGATTTCGACGAAGACGGGTTCTACGCGACCCTGCTGGACCTTCATCGCCGGAAAAAGATCGAGATGATCGAGAAGGAAGGGAAGAAGGGTTATACCATCAGAATTCTTGAGCAGACGAGCGATGACGCCTACGAACGCCGGGTGCTTAATCTTCTTCGGAATATTGGGGAAGACGAGGTCGTCGACACCGACAATCTGAGGGAGAGAGCCACCGATGCAGGAAAGGATCCTGCTCTCGCACGAAAATTCGTGCAGTACCAGGCCAGCCTTGCAGGGGTGATGCACCAGGTGGACCGATCTATCGCCTATCAGTATATCGTCGATGGACGATCGATGGTGCTACCCCTCCTCTTCCTGGGCGCAATACCTTGCGGTATCTCTATCCTGATTCTCGTTCTTGCCCCCCTAGCTACTCCGGCTCTTGTTCCGGCTGTGATCCTCTACCTATTCGGCATGGTCCAGGCGGGAGTGGCCGCTGCATTTCCTTCAACCCTGTTTGGACACTGGAAGGAAGATGGTTTCCGCGAGAAGCTGGAGTGGGATGCATTCCGCAAATTTCTCTCCGATCTTGCACTCATGAGGCAGTATGAACCCGAGGACCTGTCGATGTGGGGAGAGTGGCTTGTGTACGGAACCGCCCTCGGCGTTGGCGACAAGGTGGCAAATGCCATGAAATCCCTGCACGTGGACGTTGCTGCTGTCGGAGTTCCGCTCTTTCCCGCAGTTGCATTCCTTCCCCTGGTTTCTTTTCATCCGCCCAGTTCTGGAGAAATGGGTGGTGGAGGTTTCGGAGGCGGAGGAGGTTTCGGAGGCGGAGGAGGTTTCGGAGGCGGAGGTGGTGGAGGCCGTTGATTTCCTGGCGCAATCTCTATCTCCCCGCAGGACGCACCTTGCTGGAACGGTATGGGCAACCTGAATATCGCGATCCTGGGAGCTCCGGATTACGCTGCGAAGCTGGGAAAGAAAGGGACCATCTCGGACATTACGCTATTTAATGTGAGGAGGGGAGACGATACCCTCACCCTGATCGAGCCCTCCCGTTATCCAGAACGGCTCTCGTCCCTTTTTTATGCCGTTTCCCTGGCAGACCTGGCGGTACTGGTGGTCGACGAAATCAATTCACCCTTGGGGGAGATGATCCTCATGCTGCAAGCGGTCGGGGTACGGGAAGGCTTCATCATTCTTCGCCAGTATATCGCTCCGGACCTGGTAAAAAGTCTCATCAAGGGAACGGTGGTGGAGTATTACCGGATATTCGAGGACAATCCGGTCTCCCTGCGGGAGTTACTGCTGGAAGAAGCAGCCACCCGTACCCTGTCGTCGCCATCCCAGCAGGTAGACAGGCAGGCCTGTAGTGTTTCCGTGGATCATTTCTTCCCGGTCCGGGGGATTGGCGTGGTCATACTGGGAAAGGTAGTCCGGGGAACCGTCCTGCGCCATGATGCCCTGACTGTCCTCCCCCGGGGTCTTTCCGTTCTGGTCCGCTCCATTCAGAAACATGACGATGACGTTGACTGGGCAGGTGAAGGAGACAGGGTCGGGCTGGCACTGAAAAATATCGAGCTGGAAGACTTGAACCGCGGGGACGTTCTCACCAATGACACCTCGCTATCCACCAGCTCTACCCTTTCCACCGAAGCCATGCTCTTTCCCTACTGGCAGCAGCCGGTAAAGGCAGGTATGGTGGTTCATATAGGACACTGGATGCAGTTTATCCCGACGCGGGTGCTTTCGGCCGAACAAGGTACCGGTCCTCACCAGTACCGGCTCAGCCTGCTTATGGAAAGCCCCCTGGTTCACCCTCCTGGGGGTAGTGCCGTCCTTTGCTATCTGGACGGAAAGAAACTGCGCGTTATGGGCACCATCAGCCTTCCGGAACGTCGAATCATTGACCAATCCCCGATACAGCAAGAGAAGCGGACATAAAAAATATGAGGGGTTGCGTTTGGATTTACCCCTCGGACGACTGATCCTTCAGGAACATGGTCGACAAGTGGCTTATCAGATCTTCGAGGGTGACCTCGATCATTCGATGATCGGTTCTGAGCACAATCACAGGGATCCCTTTTGCATATGCGTACCCTGCTTCCCATGCGGTGCCAGAGTCGGCATCAGGTCAGTCACAAATGGCAACCACCGCATGTACCCGGTCCAGGGCGTGCACGTGCCGCTCAAATACGGCCCGGTCCTCCATTATTGTCCGCTGACGAACATCCTCTCCCTGCTCCTGGGGAAGGTAGATATTATACCCCATCTCTGTGAGAAGATCACGAATCCGGGAGTTATATCCCCTCTCCGCGTCAGAGAACAACGGGGCGGCAAGATAGATGTGGGGGGATGAAAACAGCTGCATTTGCTACCGGTTTATCCGGGCCGGCAGATGAAGTACCGGGATAGGGTTTATTTCTACAGGAGTATCGGGATAATGGCCAGCCAGCTATTAGATTCTCTTCAATAAGAACGGGAACAGCCCAGGCCTGTTCGAAACTGCCCATAGGCGGTCACTGGCTATCCCCTGTCAGGCGTAACATATTTATCGCATCGACGATATCAGTCCTGACCGGGAACCAACATGGTTAAAACGTTCCGATGTGTAGACCTCGGCCTCCCCTGCCAATTCGAGATGAGAGCCGAGGGTGAGATGGAGATGATGAAAGGAATCGAGGGCCATATACGGACTATTCACGCGATGAATCCAGAACTTCCTGAAGTACGGGAAAAGCTGAAGAAAGCAATCAAGTGATCGGGATTTGTGAGGCATTTATTACTCTAAGGGAGAGGAGGCCTGCCTTGCCCCCAATCCGATCTCTTTTTTCTGTCATGGCGATCATAACGAGACAAGACGTTTTTCGATGGGTGTGTAGGATCTGGGTACTTGAATCGTATAAGCGACATACAGAGAGGTATACTCAAAAAACTTTACGAAAAATCACGATAATTTCTCCTCTGGCAGCTGCATCGTGGTTCCGAGGTGTTGACCGAGAATGATCCCCCTGTTTGCGTACCGTGACAATTCCTGTGAGCCGCGAAAATGCTCAGTCTTGAAAATGAAACGGTTCGGAATGATCAAAATTCTCACCCGCATAGCGGATATTCCGAAGAGCTCGCTCCTCCTGGATCCCACCGCAGAGCAGGCGCTTTCACCGGCGGACAGAGGTACCCCATCGATTACCGTGCTCGACTGTTCCTGGGAGGTGCTGGACACGTCCGTAGTCCGTTCTCGCCGCAGGAGAAGGGCGCTCCCCTTTCTCCTCGCGGCCAATCCCCTGCACTTTGGTAGGCCATATCAGCTTTCCTCCATCGAGGCATTTGCGGCGGCTCTGTTTATTCTGGGGGAAGAAGAGCAGGCGCAGAAGATATTGGCTCTCTATACGTGGGGTTGCCGGTTCCTGGAGCTGAACGCAGAGCCGCTCTCACTTTATGCAAAGGCGAAAGACAGTACCGAGATTGTGACCATCCAATCCGGGTATCTCTGAGCGTGACCTTCATCATCAGAAATTTCCTATCTATCCCCCATGAGCGCGCCTGGAGGGGACGAGAGGGCTTTGTTTCTCCCATTAAGGGAGCTTGAGATCGACGCGACCCAGGTGATCGAGAAAGCGCTGGAGAAACGACCCAAAGCGCGGAAATTCTGGCAGCTGATCTCTACCGATGGAGAGGTCCTGGAAAACTGGCGGATGGCCAATTTCGTGGCAGTCACCAAGATGGGAATGAACGACCATGGCGAGACCCACGCCAAGATCGCAACAGCCTCTGCGCTCACTATGTTGGATCTCCTGCTCGACGCCGAGAAGGCACCCGACATCGTCCGCTACGGTCTTGGGGATGTGGATGATGCTGCTCTGGTGGTCACCGCGGCTACACTCTGCCACGATTTCGGGAATCTGATTCACCGAACCGATCATCAGGGTTTAAGCGTAACCCTCGCGCGACCGGTTCTGGATCGGCTCCTTCCGGAAGTGTACCCGCAGGAGATGGTCCGGGTTCAGATTCGCTCGTTTATCCTCTCTGCGATTTATTCTCACCTTGGAGAGCCTCCACCTCTCACCCTGGAGGCAGGTCTGGTCTGTGTCGGAGATTCCACCGATATGACCAAGGGTAGGGGGAGACAGGCATTTGCCTCGGGCAGTATTACCATCCACACCGTCTCTGCCCTGGCAGTAGATCGGGTGATCGTCCGGAAAGGGTTGAAAAAACCCATCGAACTGCAGATTTATCTATCCAATCCGGCTGGAATCTTCCAGGTGGAGGAGATCCTCGCCCCCAGAGTTCACGCAGCTTCTCTCGCAGACAGGATCGACGTTACCGCGTTCATGATTCGTGACGGCAGGAAGACGGAAATCGTCAAAGGAATCCGGATGGAGGGGTCCCGGTTCGTCCCCTTTTCGGATCAGTGAGCGCGTGGGTTACGAGAGACCGATCTCCAGTATTTCTGCCGCAATTAGATAGAACCCGGCAAGGCCCTTCCAACAACCCCATCCTTCTGCGAGTTTTCGTGCCTCCTCTGCATCCATCGGTTCTCCACCGTAGTAAAAATAGGAGAGGGTTCTCCGTAACCCCAAATCATCCGCAGGAAATGCCTCGTATCTCCCGATCCCCCGTAACATGATCATCTCGGCGGTCCACAGACCGATTCCCCGTATTCCGGTTAGAGTGGACAGAATGATATCGGATCGCTGCTCTTTCCACCAGGTTTTCCAGATTATACGATACATCGGCTATCGACCTGGCAATCCTGATAATGTAGGATGCTTTGTTCCTGCTCAGACCGCAGTCTCTGAGTTCCTCCTCGGTGGTCCGGGCAAGTCGTTCCGGGGTGGGAAATACAAAAAAATTCTCTCCTCCCAGGGAAAGACGCTCCCCGAATGCCTGGATCAATCTTTCCTGGATATGGTGTGCTGCTACCAGGGATATCTGCTGTTCGGTTATAGCTCGTACCAGCGCCTCGAATACGGTAGGAGTTTTCCGTGGTTTGAGCCCCCTCAGATGTTTGGTGATTCGGCCAAGTATGGGATCGTTCTGGATGGTGCGGTAAAACGGCGACAGTTCGAGGGACACATTCAGCATCGATCCCATCAGCATCTTCACCGCATTAACTTCTTCGGAGGTGAGAGGATGACGTGCCAGAACCTTCAGGCAGAGACCAGGTTGATCGACCGAACCGGTGGCGGTCACCGTGACCAGGGCAGGAATCCCCTTTAATCGCAGGACTTCCCGGTAGGGATCCTGTGCGGAGAAATGGGCTGAGGAGAAGAGACGGGTGCTCAGAAAAAAATCATACGGTGCGACGGGCTCGAGTGCTACCATCACCTCGTTTATTCCTGTCTTTCTGGTTCTCTTATCATCAGACATACATTCGCTCCCTGAAGGTTTCCTTATATAAAACTTAATCTTTTCCGGCTATTGGCGAGAGATCCTTCTCCGCAATCAGTCGTAATCTGAAATCACGCTAAAACTGCTAGCCAAGGGATAGTGCATATACACGACTTCATTATTTTGAATGTATCAATACCAGGGTCCGCAAGATAATCCTGTGTATCCCCGTTCCGGATTTCGTCGAAGGCGAATACACCGTCACTTCCTGTCCAATCCTCGTTACCTCTTGCATCGGCAACCTCCACCGCACTCTTCTACAAATACACAGAGGATGCGATCGTGTTCCGGATCAGCCTTCAACTGATGATGGGTGTTGCGATATCCTCTGCGATGTGGATCCAGGAATAGGGACAGAATCGGGACTAAGTGGGGAGCACACACGAGTGCCTGCTGCATTGGTACTGCCCGGCAATATGCCCCAGTAATAATCTGTTCCGGCCGAACCGGGACAGTACAGGCTAACCTTCTCCAGATCTCCCCCGGCGACAGATCTCCTCGGCTGCCGCCCGAATCGCGCGATTCTCCTCGAAAAAAACATTCCCTTATGTTTGGCAACCTTGGTAACCGAGGGTCTTATCCAGGAAATTTCTTCTAACCAGGAATCGATTATCCGAGTTCCTGTCGAATGTGAGAAGTGTTCTTTAGTTTCCTCTCCGTTTTAGAACCGTCAGAAAACTTCATCACAGCAATGTTTATGTCGTCTGCTTGATATCTATCGGTGTATGATCAAGGTCGCCATCAACGGGTACGGGACAATCGGCAAACGCGTGGCCGATGCCGTTTCTGTCCAGAAGGACATGCGGGTGATCGGTGTCTCCAAGACCAGCCTCAATGCAGAGGCGTACGTGGCGCGGGAGCGCGGATATCCACTCTATCTTGCCGATCTCGCAAAAAAACCCGCGTTTGATAAGGTAGGGATCCCGATCGCAGGAGATATCACGGAGATGCTCCGCGAGGCAGACATCGTTGTCGATGCAACTCCGGGAGGGGTCGGAGCGAAGAATAAGGGCATGTATGAACAGCGAGGAATCAAGGCCATCTTTCAAGGGGGAGAGGATCACGAGGTGGCGGGCTTTTCTTTCTGTTCTGATTGTAACTATACTCAGGCACTAGGAAGGCAATTTACACGGGTGGTCTCCTGTAACACCACCGGGCTCTGCCGGATTATCAACACAATTGACAAAGCCTTCGGTATACGGAAAGTCCATGCGGTCATGGTACGGAGGGGGGCCGATCCCGCGGAGATTAAAAAAGGACCCGTGGATGCTATCGTGCTGGACCCCGTCACCGTCCCCAGCCATCATGGCCCGGATGTTCAGACTGTCCTGCCTCACATTAACATCACTACTATGGCGACCATCGTACCCACCACATTCATGCACGTGCATGCAATCAAGATGGACCTGAAAAGAGCGGCCAGCCGTGACGAAGTCTTGGACCGGTTCCGGTCCCACTCGCGGATCGGTCTCATCTCCAAGGGTACGGCGATCAGGAGCACCGCAGAGCTGAAAGAATATGTGCAGGACATGGGGCGGCCTCGTGCAGACATGTGGGAGAACGGGATATTCGAGGCCTCGGTCACCACAAACGGAGATGAGCTGCTTCTGTTTCAGGCCATCCACCAGGAATCGGTGGTGGTGGTGGAGAATGTGGACGCCATCCGTGCAATGGCGGGAGCGATCAAAGACCCGGCAACATCCATCAAAATGACCAACGAAGCTCTTCAGTTCTCCGCGATCGGATAATTCACCACCTTTTTCCGCGGTCTTGGCCATCCTTCATCCTTGTGAACAACCCTTTAACACCCAAAATCGCCCATATACTGTGATGGATCCCTATTCACTGGTCACCCGGAATACCGTGGAGGTCGTCACCGATGAGGAGTTGCGATCTCTCCTGCCGAGATCCGAAAAACGGGCGTACGCAGGGTATGAGCCGAGTGGTGAAATCCACCTGGGACATCTGGTGACCATCAATAAGCTCATCGATCTCAAAGAGGCCGGATTCACAGTTGTGGTGTTGCTCGCGGACCTCCATGCTTTCCTTAACCGAAAAGGCACCATGAAAGAGGTCCGGGATCTTGCTGTGTACAACCGTGCATGCTTTGAGGGACTGGGTCTTCGAAACGTCGAGTATGTCCTAGGATCGGACCTTCAGCTGGAAGCGGAATATGAACTGATGGTTCTTCGCCTGTCCCAGGAGATCACCCTGAACCGCGCCACCCGGAGCATGGACGAGGTAGGAAGGGCGATGGATAACCCCATGGTCTCCCAGATGATTTACCCCATCATGCAGATGGTGGATATTGCCCGCCTCCAGCTGGATGTCGCAGTGGGTGGGATCGATCAGAGAAAAATCCACATGCTCGCCCGGGAACATCTGCCTTCGGTGGATTATCCGGCCCCCCTCTGTATCCACACCCCCCTATTACTCGGCCGGGACGGCCAGAAGAT
>JAJRCO010000124.1 GCA_028678905.1 Methanomicrobiales archaeon | reverse complement strand
CTGGAAACCGATCACCAGAAGCCGCACCGCTGGCTTTACGAGAACTACTCAGACGTGTTGCCGATTGAGGTACGCAATGCCTAGACAAAAAGATAAAGCGTGGAACGCTGGGCCTTGTAGTGACGGCGAAACGACGCACGAGCAGGCCCGCCTTGCAGTTCTCATGGATTTGCGCGACGAGCTGAAGTTGTCGAACGTGTACTTACAAGCTATTAGAAACACGCTTTGCTGCTCGAATGCAGTCGACATTCCGAACATCCTCCGTCGCATCTCTCGTCACGTTGCCAAACCCAAGAAAGGGAAGCATGACTAATATCGTTGTTCTCTGTTACGAGCGTTACCGGCTCACCGTCCAGTGCATCGAGTCGATCCGCAAGAACACGAAGCCGGACGAATACACGCTCACCTTGGTGGACGACGACTCGAAAGACTTTCGTGTCCGCAACTTCCTGCGCGACCAAGCGCTGTACAATCCGAAGAACACCACGTTGTTGGAAGTGTCGAACAGTCGGCATTGTTTGGGCGCGCTCAAGAATTTGGGAGTGCGGCACTCAGAACTGACGTTCGGCCGCGGTGAGTTCTTATGCATACTCGACAACGACGTTTGTGTATTTCCTGGCTGGTTGGACACGCTCAACGAAGACGATCCAAATGGAAGCGAAGTTGTTTTGCTCGGTGGAGTCCGTCACCCATTCCATGGCGTAAACAAAGAACATGAGGGCTGGGTTGAAACTGACGCGGTCGCCGGTTACTGCCACCATTTTTCGTGGGGGTGGTGGGATACGTGTGGTCCCTACGACGCAAATGCTTCTGGAATTGGACAGTCGGAGGACTTCGCTTTTTGTCAGCGCCTTCGAGAGTACGGTCCAGTAGGATATTGCAATCCACCCGTCATGGCCCATTGCGGCATCACCGACTCCACTGGAAAGCCGATTGCCGGAGCTGAACTGATCGAACGAGTCCCTGGAGTGCTATATCTATGATCGACTTTTCTTCTCCCGAATACCTCGAAGCCCGGTGGCGCGTGAAGATCAACCACTTCACCGAGCAGGGTCTGCAGATCAACGGCATTGTCCACGTTGGTACGAACGACGGCTACGAGATGCACTGGTACAAGATGATGGGCATCAAACACCTGATCGGCGTTGAGCCGCTGCCATCAGCCCAAGAACTATTCGGCCAGAAACATCCTGACCTCCCTCTGTTCGGTTACGCGCTTAGCGATCACGACGGCATTGGCGTGCTGCACCCAACCGAAGGAGATGGACAAGGATCGAGCTTGCTGATTGACGCCAAGCCGAACCCAGATTACAAGTTCTTGCCGGACGTTCATGTTATTGTCCGGCGCTGGGACTCAATCGTCCGTGAATCCGTCGGGTTTGATTTTGGCCTGTACGATTGTCTCGTGATGGACGTCCAGGGATACGAGTGGGAAGCCCTGCACGGGTTCGGCGATCAACTCAAGCACTTCAACATGATCAACGTCGAGTTGTCCGAAGAGCCGATCTACGTCGGCGGCAGGCCAGCGAGAGAAGTGGTCGAGTGGCTGGCCACGCAAGGATTCAACATAGACTCGCCGATCACCGAGCATGACGACGTGTTTTTCATTCGTGAGGGGTTGGAAGTGCCGTTCCCCGGGAGGAGGATTCAACCGTGAACGCGACGAAAGACCTGCTTGTTTTTACGTGCGATTATCCCAATCCGCCGGCTGATATCACCCTCTTGCGCCGGTCATGCGAACTGCAGGACATCAACTTGGCCACCTACGGCGAGGGCGACTGGCCGGGGTATGCTCTGGGAAAGATCGTGGCTGCCCGGGAGTTCTTGTTGGCGCGCGAAGAGCCGTTCGCCATGTTCGTCGACGGCCGTGACTCCCTCATTCTGGACAAGGCCGACCACATTCTCGATCAGTACCAGCGGATCGGATCGCAGATCGTCATTGCCGGCGAAAAGACGTGCTGGCCAGATGCGAATCTCGGCACCCACTACCCCTTCCCGCGGCCACCGTTCCACAACTCGCCGTGGCGTTACGTCAACG
>JAJRCO010000052.1 GCA_028678905.1 Methanomicrobiales archaeon | reverse complement strand
GGAGAGGCAGCCGTGCTGGGGCTCAAGGCTCTTCACGCTGCTACCGAAGGGAAGCTGGACGTCAACACCGTGGAGATGGGTTTTGTCGACGTGGCCACCCATTCATTCCGCAAGATGGAACGGGATGAGGTAGAGCCGTTCATCAACAAATTTTCACAGTGAAATACTTATGATTCCCCTGGACAGGGCGGTGGTGGCCCGGCTGGAGAGCCATGGAGAAAGGTTCGAGATCCTCGTGGATCCCGATCTCGCCCATGAGATCCGCACGGGCGAACAGATGGACATCGAAGATGCGGTGGCCGCCATCCACATCTTCGAGAATGCAGGGAGGGGAGAACGGGCTGCAGACGAAGCCCTGATGAAGGTCTTCCACACCACCGAATTTGAACCAATCGCCCGCAAGATCATCGAGAAGGGGGAGATCCACCTCACGGCTGAGCAGCGCCGTCAGCTGATCCTCAACAAACGACAGCAGGTGATCGCCTTCATCGCCCGGCACGCCCTGAACCCTCAGACAGGGCTTCCACATCCTCCGGTCCGCATCGAAGCGGCCATGGAAGAGGCCCGGGTGAACATCGACCCGTTCCATTCCCTCGATGACTTGGTGAAGGACACCATGAAGGCCATCCGCCCCCTCATTCCTATCCGGTTTGAAGAGGTGCGGGTAGCGGTCAAGATCCCTCCTGATCAGGCGGCCCGGGCTTACGGGGAAATCCAGAAGCGCTGGACTATCGACAGGGAAGAGTGGCAGAAAGACGGATCCTGGATCGGAGTCCTGCGTCTCCCGGGGGGGATGCAGGATGAACTGTTCGCAGACATAAACCGCGTCACCAAGGGAAACGGAGAGATAAAACTCCTGGGCCGGGTCACCTGATAGCTATATAAACAGAGAAGAGCAACATTTGTGGACATACCGGGGTAACAAGCATGGCAAGAGCGAGAAAAAGAGCAAAGGGATCGGTATCGGGCAGCGCTGGTCGTTTTGGGGCAAGATACGGGAGATTTATCCGGAAGCGAGTCGACGAGATGGAGAAGATCTCCCGGGCAGCCCATCTCTGTCCGCGCTGCGACCAGGTATCGGTGAGGCGGCAGGGAACCGGTATCTGGGAGTGCCGTAAATGCGGATTCAAATTTGCAGGAGGCGCCTACACACCGGAGACCCCGGCGCAGCGCATGGCCCTGCGCTCCATCGAGAGACCGGAAGTGAAAGGAGAATAGATGCCCGCGACCTACAAGTGTGCCCGCTGCAAGCATAAGGTGGAGATCGATGTGAACGTCCGCTGCCCCTACTGCGGAAACCGCATCCTGTTCAAAGAACGCGGAGCGGGCATAAAGGACCTGAAGGCCCGGTAATCCTTTCTACCTATCTTTTCTGTGCGGTGATCTGCACACCATACGGTTTATGTGATTAGTCTGCGTACATACAACGGCAGTTACGAGCCCACACCATGAAAAACAGTGCGAGAACAGGTGAATTCGGGTGCATGAAGCGATATTTCGGGTAGAACACCCCCATGCTCGCCTCCTGTTTAAGGCCCTTAAGCCGGAAGAGAAGGACGAAAACGGACCCCGCACCGCTACCCGGGTGTGGCTGGAGGGGGAATCCGTCCTCGTTCTCTCGGTGCAGGCCTCCGATATCCCGGCACTGCGAGCCACACTCAACATGTGGCTCCGTCTGATCAATGTGGCGTATGAGATGCAGGAGTTAGTAACCCATGGATAATATCCCGATGAAAGTGCAGAACCAGATTGCCATGCTGCAGCAGTTGCAGCAGCAGCTGCAGACGGTCATCAGCCAGAAAGCACAGTACGACCTCGCGGTGCGGGAGGCAAAAAGGGCCCAGGAGGCCCTAAAGGACCTTCCCGACGATGCGGAGGTGTTTATGAACATCGGCACGGTGCTGGTACGGCAGCAGAAGGCGAAGGTAGAAGCAACGCTCGCCGAGAAGATCGAGACCCTGGAGATCCGCATCAAGTCGCTGGAGAAGCAGGAAAAGGCGATGCAAACCAAGTTTGAGCAGCTCTCTGCTCAGGTAAAAGAGGCACTGGAGGGGAAGAAACAACCCTCTCCGGTCTCATGATTCTTTTTCTATCCGGTACATCAGGTTGATTGCCCGCACCATGGCCTCTACCGAGGCAATAACAATATCGTCACCGGAAGCGCTGGCGTCAAAGATTCGCCCCTGCGGGTCCTCAACAGCGATGGTCACGTGACCGATGGCGTCCGACCCCCCCGAGATAGCCTCGATGCGGAACTCCTTTAACTGGACTGGCGCCGGTAGGATCCCCAGGATTGCCTTCATGGCCGCATCAACCGGCCCGTTGCCCACACTGCTGAAGAGATGCTCCTCCCCGTTCACCCGGGCACGGATGCTCGCGGTGGGGATCACGTGGTTGCCGGTGATCACGGCAATGTCATCCAGGGATAGTTTCTTCTGGTCTGTCGCCGCCCCCATGACGCTGTCCGCGATCTCATAGAGGTCGGCATCGGTGAGGTGTTTACCCTTACCGGCGATGAACTTGATCTTTTCCACGATCTCGTCCAGCTGCTCCTCGTTTGGCTGGAGGCGGGCTTCGATCAGCAGTTGCCGGACCGCGTGTCGACCGGTGTGCTTGCCTATCTTGATCCGCCGCCGGTGTCCCACCATCTCCGGGGTCATGATGCCCGGCTCAAAGGTCTGGGAACAGGCGATCACCCCGTGGGAGTGAATCCCGCTCTCGTGGGCAAAGGCGTTCTCCCCCACAATGGGCTGGGTGGGGAGCAGGCTGATTCCTGAGTACCGGGAGACCAGGCGGGAGGTTTCGACCAAGCGGTCCAGTTTGATTCCGGTGGAGATGCCGTAGATGGATTCCAGCGACATCACGGTCTGAGAAAGGTCCGCGTTGCCGGCCCGTTCGCCCAGCCCGTTGACGGTCACCTGGACCTGGGAGGCCCCTCCTTCCACCGCCGCGAGCGTGTTGGCCACTGCCAGGCCGAAGTCGTTGTGGCAGTGGACATCGATGGGCACCGATACCTTTTGGGCGATGTTGCCAATCAGCACCCGCATGGTGGAAGGGGAGATCACCCCCACCGTATCCGGGATGTTCAGGATGGTCGCTCCCGCCTCCACCGCAGTGTGCAGGACCTCGTACAGGTACTGCCAGTCCGTCCGGGTCGCATCCATGGCCGAGAACATTACCTGATCGCAGCGCTCCCGGGCATAGGATATGATCTCGTGGCTGGAGGTGAGGACCTCCTCACGGCTCTTCTTGATGGTATGGATGCGCTGCACATCCGAGGTTGGTATGAACACATGAATCATGTCCACCCCGCACTCCAGGCAGGCATCCACGTCGTTTTTCAGCATCCGTGCGAGGCCGCATACCGATGCCTCCAGACCCAGGCCGGCGATGGCCTTGACCGTATCGAATTCCGCTTTGGATGACGCCGGGAACCCGCCCTCGATGACGTGTACACCGATGGCGGAGAGCTGCCGGGCTATCTCGAATTTCTGCTCCAGAGTGAAGGAGATACCGGGGGTCTGCTCACCATCCCGAAGGGTGGTGTCGAAAACAGTGATGGTCGAACGTGCGTTACTGGGGAGGAAGAAGACAATACCCCACGTCAGTCATTTCGTGTTGCATG
>JAJRCO010000312.1 GCA_028678905.1 Methanomicrobiales archaeon | reverse complement strand
TTGGCAAGATCGGGATAAGCGCCAAGCAACCATGAGCAAGTCTGCACATAGTACATACAATCGGCGCACGTCTTCCCCTTGGGAAGTTTCGCGTCGTCGTTTCTATCGCTCATGCTTCCTCCCTCCGCCGGGGCTCGCCTAACGCCTCCAAGAAGATCAGCTCGCCTTCTCGATACCAGTTGCCGCAGATCTTCACGTAAGACTCCGAAGGCGACACTTCGTCCACCGTTCCCTCATACGGCGACGGCTTCCAATAGCCAACGCCGTATAGCACGCGCTTGCCAACGTACTCAGCCCATCGAACTCCCATCGTCAGTCCTCCTGCCGCCGGGGCGGCTGCTCTCGTCACCTTCTTTTTAGTACCGTGTCGATTGCGTATTTTGTAAGTCTACTTATGTCTGCTGTGGTGTCGCATAAAACGGCGTCAAGCTTCACGGTGATGCCCCACGCACCCAAATCGATGTAGTAGACATACCATCTGGCGTTAAACTCGTCGCGTTCCTCGCGCCAGCCTTCAGGGGGCATCCTCACTCTCCCGCCTGCCATTGGGGCGGCTGCGTGAATTTACCTCTGCGGCTGATCGCCCGATGCTCCGTCATCAGCCGTTCATATTCAGCCATATCTACCTCAAGGCCCCGCTTCCGCGCCGCAGCCTGCGCTCGCTTAGGCCAATAGTTTCCGTAAAACTCCTTGCGGCAACAAATCCATCCAGGACTCTCTCGGTTGTTGTACGCGCCGCAATCCTGGCACCAAACAAAACGTGGCCCCAAGGGTAAGATGTCTTCGTGCTTACACCGTGCCATGCTTCCTCCTCCGCGCCGCAGCCTGCGCACGCTTGCTCGTACACAGATCAGGACCTTTCTCGCCACGTTTCCAACGACAGATCGAAATGGACGGCGATATTTCCGCAAAACGGCACTCCCGCATAGAGTCTCCCGTGTCACAGAAATATATCGGCGAGCATTTACAGCAGTTACGCTTTGCCATCGGGTCACTCCTGCCGCCGGGGCGGCTGCTCTGCGATGCCAGTCAGCATCGCGATCTTCGTCATGTCGTAGTGGATCGGCACCAAGATCGTGAGGCGGTCGCCGTCAAACGCCACCGTCGCCTTAGACCAGTCGCAAGATATTCCGCCCTCGGAAAATGCAATCAGCGTGTCCTCGGGCATGCTTGTGCTTTCGATAAATCGGATGCCTTCCATGCTCATAGCCTCGGCTCCCCGTCATCGCTCGGCTCAACCGAATTCTCGAACAGCACCTTCGCGGCCTCCTCGGCCTCGCCGTTCAGCCGCATGCACCGCTCGCACAGATGCGCGAGCGTAAAGTCCCGCCGCGCCCGGCAGACCTCGCATACCTCGTGCTGGTACGCCGCGACGCGCCGCCGGCCGAGCACGTAGCCCGTTGCGTAGCCGAGGGATAAGCCGAGGAAGGCGAAAGAGAGGAACGTCAACATGTGGCCTCCTTGCTCACGGGATCGCGAATATCAACCGCCGTC
>JAJRCO010000237.1 GCA_028678905.1 Methanomicrobiales archaeon | reverse complement strand
ACCGTCAGCTCGAGGAACGACCCGTAGTGACCGATCGCCTTCAACCGCAGACGGTCGACGCTGCGGCAGGCGTTGCAGGCGCAACTGTCGTCCGCCGCGAGCTGCCGTTGCTTCTCGCGAAATCCGTCGAAGGCCGCTTGCAATACCTCGAGGAGCCGCGCCGGCGGCAGCACGTTGCCGTGCGCACCGACGGCGAACACCGCATCGCCCTCGATCGCCTGGATGTCGAGCGGCGGCGAGATCCGCCGAATCACTTCCTCGAGCAGCTCGGTGATGATCGGCGGCCCGTGCTCGATCTCCGTCGCCGTCACGAAGGCCGTGAATCCCGAGATGTCTGCCAGAACCAGGAACCCGTGTTTCGTCTGTCTCATGGCCGTCTCCCTGCGCGCGTGTGTGCGCGCTCCGTGCGATCGCTGCTCACCGCCCTAGTTACGCCGCGCCGACGCGAAAAGCTGGCGGTTTCCGGTCCGCATCCTCGATGTACGCCGCTCGAGAGACGGATTCTTGGCGAAAATTGCGGCGCCGTCCGGCGCGCGCGACGCCGCACGCCCGTTGATCAATCCGGCCGCATCCGCGTCGATGCTTCCCCCTCCGCCCCGCGGGGGTCAGCCCGAGGCGGCGCTGACTAGGGAGCGGTCGACAGCCGACACTCAGGCGCGCCGGTCACGTCCGAGCGCCTTTTCCACGGTCCGCACCAGCATCTCCACACCAGCGGCGACCCATGCGAGCCCTTCGCTGATACGAGCGGGCGGCGCGGCTTCGAGGCGATCTGCGAGCTGACGCAGCAGCGCGACGAGGCGAGCGCGTTCGGCGTTGAGCTTCGCGTCGATCTTCTCGGAGTCGATATGCACGTGACTCGACTTCGCTCGCATGCGACGCCCTCCTGCGGTGCAATACTACCGCTGCCTTGACCGCGAGACGAACGCGGCCCGCCATCGGACGCAGGTGTTGACGCAAGTACCGGCAAGACCAATGCTGTCCGTCTTCGAGAAAGGACAACCCATGGCCCATTGGGAGCATCGACCCGAACCGCGGTGGAAAGAGTTCAAGTTCCGCCAGCCCTACGCGCGTGGTCTCGCGCGCTTGAAGGACGAGGTTCTCGCCAAGACCGACTTCGACCCCGCGACCCTCTGGCAATGGGGCCCGATGCAGGCGATGGCGGT
>JAJRCO010000375.1 GCA_028678905.1 Methanomicrobiales archaeon | reverse complement strand
TCAATAAACTCTTCTTCCCGCCTGTTCTGGATATACCAGCCAGGTGTCTTATTCAGACCAAGGATGAGGTGCTCTATCCGCAGGAGGCCAACCCCATCCGCACCGGTGGCTGCTGCCCTTACAGCGGCTTCCGGGAGAGAGACGTTCACCTTAACGAGTGTGGCTGTGATAAGAGGTGCGGCCGCCACCGTTGTCCGTTCTGTCGCCATTCCTGCCCTTTGGACTCCAGTGGCGAGACCCCCCTCATAGACAAATCCCTTCTCTCCATCGATCGTGACTAGCTGGCCTTCCTTTAAGATGGTAGTGGCTTTTTTCGTCCCTACGACTGCAGGTGTTCCCAGTTCCCTGCTGACAATAGCAGCATGACAGGTCATCCCCCCTTCGTCGGTAACAATTCCAGCAACTTTCCGCATTGCCGGCACCATATCGGGATTGGTCATCCGGGTAACCATGATGTCACCTCCCTGGACCTTTCCCACATCCTTCATGTTCATTACCATGACGACAGAACCGGAGGCCACACCCGGGGACGCCCCCTGTCCCTGGATGAGAATCTTTCCTTCACCCTCCGTTTCATTTACTGCGGCCTCCTTCTCCGGGATATCTTGCGTTTTGATGGTGGTGATGGGTCGGGACTGAAGAATGTAGATCTGGTCCTTCACGATTGCCCACTCTACGTCCTGTGGAGAGCCATAATGTTCTTCGGCGATCTTTCCGAATTCTGCCAGATTCCTGACTTCATCTTCAGACAGTGCCTGACCTTCCTGTTTCTCCCGGGACAGCTCCACTTCCTTTGTCCCTTTTTTTCCATCAGGAACGATGGCAATCTTTTTCGTGCCGATGACCCTATCCACCACCTTTCCCTTTCGCCGATTGTAGACGTATTTATCCGGGGATACGGTTCCGGAGACGATCGCCTCCCCTAATCCCCATGAGCCTTCTACGATTGTTTCTGGTTCTCCCGTCACCGGGTGCGAGGTGAACATTACTCCCGCCTTCTCAGCAGGAATCATCTGCTGCACCACCACAGCGATATTCACCTGCCGGTCCTGAAATCCCTGACGGGATCTGTAATAGATTGCCCGTGGTGTGAAGAGCGATGCCCAGCACTTCTGCACTGCCTCCAGCAGGTCGTCGAATCCGACGATATTCAGAAAGGTCTCCTGCTGGCCTGCAAAGCTCGCACCTGGGAGGTCTTCTGCGGTGGCACTAGACCGTACCGCCACCACTACATTCTTCCCCATCGCCTGGTAAGCCTTCTTGATCTCGGTCTTTAGATAGTTCGGCATTGGGGTTTTAAGAATAAGCTCTTTAGCCGTAGCGGACGCTTTCTCCAGGACATCGGTTTTCTCGATATCGATGCCCTCCAGCTTTCCGAACAATTCCTCTTCAATACTGGACTCTACCAGGAATTTCCGGTACGCCTGAGCGGTGACCACGAATGCAGGGGGAACCGGGAGCCCGATAGTAGTCATCTCACCGAGTGAGGCACCTTTTCCGCCCACGAGCGGGATATCATCCTTCGTAATCTCCTCGAGGGTTAGAATGTTTGGGGCGTTGCGAAGACTCGCTTCCATACTCATTCATCCATTCCGGATTTAATATAGCTTGATGAGAAAAGCATCAATATTCAGAGTGTACAAACGATATGAGGCTAGATAGTATGTATCGAATTCTCGTGAGCGATCCGGTCGCGGAAGAGGGGCTTGCTCTTCTGCAGGAGCATTTCAGGGTAGATGTCCGCACCGATCTTCCAGAGGACGAACTCGTGGAGATCATCAAGGACTATGATGCACTGGTGGTGCGGAGCGGGACCCAGGTTACCTCGCGTATCATCGAAGCGGGGAAGAACCTGAAGATCATCGGCCGGGCGGGAACCGGTGTAGATAATATCGAGGTGGATGCAGCCACGAAGAGAGGGATTCCTGTTGTGAATGCACCGGAAGGGAACACCCTTGCCGCCACTGAACATACCATTGCGATGATGCTCGCACTCGCCCGCAACATCCCACAGGCGAACATGTCGCTGAAGCAGAAACAGTGGAAGCGGTCGAAGTTCATGGGAATCGAGCTGAACGATAAATCACTCGGAATCCTGGGGCTGGGCCGAATCGGTCGGGAGGTCGCCAGACGGGCCAATGCGATGGAGATGCGATGTCTCGCTTATGACCCTTTCATTAGTGCCGATCGGGCTCGAGAATTGGGTGTCGAGCTGATGCCTCTCGATGACGTAATCCGGAATGCAGACTTTATCACGATCCATACCCCGCTCACGAAAGAGACGAAACACGTGATCAATGCGCAACGGATCGCACTGATGAAAAAGGGTGTTCGGATCATTAATTGCGCCCGTGGAGGGATCATCGATGAAAAAGCTCTGTTAGAAGGCCTCAAAAGCGGCAAGGTTGCAGGAGCTGCCCTAGATGTCTTTGAAGATGAACCACCGTTAAAATCGCCACTCCTTGAACTGGAGAATGTTATAGTCACTCCACACCTAGGTGCAAGCACCGTGGAAGCCCAGCAAAATGTTGCTATCACCGTGGCCAAAGAGATCATCGCCGTACTTCAGGGAGAACAGGCAAAATACGCAGTAAACGCTCCGACCATCCCGTCAGAGCTCCAGGATCGCATCGAGCCTTTCGCCACCCTCAGCGAAAAGATGGGACGATTCCTCATCCAGCTCCTGGAGGGGAGGCTTGAATCCGTAGACCTTGTATATGGAGGAGAAATAGGGCAATTTTCGGGGAATACCCGCATTATCACCCGACATGTGCTGAAAGGAATGATGGATCCAATCCTCCAGACCCCAGCAAATATCATCAATGCAGAGTATATCGCAAGGGAGAGAGGAATCACGATCCGAGAGACCGTTACCGAGGAATCTCATGGATTCAAGAACCTGATCACCATCAGTGCCAAGACCGATCGAATGGGGGAGACGATGAGTGGATCGGTGCTGATGAAAGGGATAAGCCGCATCGTATCCATTGGTGGGTATACCATGGATATGATCCCCGAAGGCTATGTGATCGTATCCCGTCACCTGGACAAGCCGGGGGTGATCGGCCGTGCTTCCACCATTCTCGGAGAAGCCAACATCAATATCGCAGGCATGCAGGTGGGGAGGATCAACCCCGGTGAAGAGGCAATCATGGTTCTGAATGTGGACAGTGAAGTCCCTCCTGATGTGATGGAGAAGATCCGCACAAAGGTCGGTATTTTCACGGCCAGATTCGTGAAATTGTAGCATAAGAGGACAGCTCTACTTCCCCTTTCATCGACCATTTTAATGATAAGAAAAAAGGATTATTTTTTTTAAAAATCCAACATCAATACTGCTGATTATTTTTCTTCTCTGCGGAAGCTGGAGTAACTTCTTGTATCCCCGTTACTTCCTCGAAGATCTTCACTGGTTCTGGGAGTATTTTTGGACGCGTATCAGTAAAGAAGTAGATGTAATTCAGAACATGGACATAATACTCGACATAACCCTGGATGAACTGCCCGAGACCCTGGTTCCTGCGCCCTAGAATCAAGATAACGAACCACTGAATAATCAGGCAGATTCCCGCGAGGAATCCATATACCGTAATAACAATCCCGATAAGTATCCAGTAGACGATTCGTACGAACAACTCGATTCTACTCGCCTTCCGCTCATAGGTAAACAGCTGGCGTAATTTTGACCCACCTTCTGCCATAGATACGAATTCTAAGCGGAGGATAATAAAGATACGTTCTTTCTGAGCGGGATGCTCCATTTAAGAAATTTATTTTATCTGCCAAAAAAAGGGAGCCATTTGACTCGATGAGAATGATTAATATACTGAGGTCACCAATTTTTTATCCGTCTTTCGACGCAGTGAGGGCTCGTGGTCTAGTTGGCTATGACGTCGCCTTGACACGGCGGAGATCTCGTGTTCGAATCACGACGAGCCCATTATCTCCCTCACCCTTCTCGGTATCTTGTGATGAGTGGTATTTACGCCTGTGGTAGGCGATATTCCCATCTACATTATCTGGAAAGAACAGATTTGGAGCAAGATCTTAAAATTGTGTGACAAGCAAAATAGGACAGGGCTTGGACCCGGTCTTCATCTTTTTCTTCGAGGCCTGATAGGCCCGGATGGGTTTGTATCGGAAGGCAGCTCCCCACCATGGGAGTAGGAATGAGCGTTGTGCTGGTAAGGGAGGACTGGTTTTTCCTGCACATGGTGTGAAGGGTGCGGATGGGAAGAATCATAGTGGTGGTGCTATTCCATTTCACGGTGCCGATCTTTATCCTGACGGGTCTCAGACCCGGGCTGGGGGTTCTTGGGATAATCGGGCCGGCGATCAGGTCTATGTCGTGGCGATATAGTCACTACTGTCACTCCCTGCTATTAAAACGATCATAGACACACTAGATACGCAAAAGGCCAATACCGGCATCCTGCCGCAGGGATGATGAATTGTAAGGGCACCACTCCCTGCAGTGCATAGAACTGGGTACTTTTTACTCAGGATCGGGCACCTAGAGAATAACTAATCCGTCGATCTTTTCGATGCAATTTGGGTAAAAGATATATTATATCCCCCACTATCTTACGCATGCTCTATGGAGTATCCAATCCGAAGTGGTTTGTAGACATATTCATTTCTTCAGCGACTCATAGACGTAAGGAGGGCTAAATGAAAAAAAATGCACCGAAATATAAGTACCCTTTCGAGTACCAATTGTCCCCTACTGAGATATTTAAAGGACAGCAATGGCTAACGTTCAAATTGAAAAACATAGGAGGAAAAACTCTTAAAGGACTTGACGTGGAATTACACTCTCTGGATACCTCTTTCATTTCTTTTCCTTATGGAACAGGACGCTACCAGGCAGAGCTGAAACCAAATGAAGAAATAGAAACGGTTTTCCGGGTTTCTGCTAACGGATCAGCTGAAGTATACGCCACGGTCAGGATTACTAAGGAAGAAGAAATCGTCTGGTGGGAATCCGGTTGGACGCGTATCTATGTAATCGAGGAAAAAGCAGATCTCGAACGCCTGCTTGTGCTTTCACACCCTTATTCGTCAATTGGAAAGACCCTCTCGGCCGAGGCAACCGTTAAAGGATTGAAAAAAAGTACGGGATTGAAACTGGAGTTCTGGGTGGAGCCCCCCTCAGGAAAGTCCGAAAAACAGGCAGAAATAAATATGAAAGAACTTTCCGTTGGAGAGGAAGCCCG
>JAJRCO010000178.1 GCA_028678905.1 Methanomicrobiales archaeon | reverse complement strand
TGCTTCAATCCGTGCGGAGGGGTCACCAGCTCTTCGAGGGTCCCCGAGAGAGGGGAGTCGAGCGCTACGGTGTCCCCGACATGAGTATGGGCATTGAAAAAGGACGGGCAGATCCACTGCGGAGGAGCCTGAGTGAGTTCTTCAATCGCGGCGATGAAACCACCGCGGATGACGATGCGGGCAGGGGTGGGATCGAGGGTATCTCCCAGGAACACCTGCCCTTCAACGATACGCTCTTTTTCCATCGCCTGTGCAACCTTTTTATATGATCGGAGAGCGAAATAGCTTTGTATGGCCAAGAAAAAGGGCGGACGCCTGATTTCATCGGCGGGTCTCGTCAATTATTACGATAGCGAGGATCGCAGGGCGGTCCATATCAGTCCGATCTTCGTGATTGTCCTCGCTGTCGCGATCGGGATCGCAATATTCGTCCTCAATGCCTTGTATTGAAGGTTTTTTTCTTTTTTTTGAGATACCGATATCTCCCCCAGTGGGGCCATTCAAGAAATAGATAGTTTATTTGGATAATGATAGGAGAAAATAGTCCGATTCCGCCAGATCGAAAAGGAGGGGGACCAAAACCTCAGCACCGAAAACATCCGTGATAAGCCGGAAAAGGAGACTAGTACGACAGTTCGCGCGGATAGATTTCTTTCTTTTCCCGTTCCGTAATAACATATTTAAGCCTATCCCCACAATCTTTCGCCTGAGTATGTACCTGGTCATTCGCTGTCCGGGGTGCAGAACCTTCATGTACATCGACCACTTTCAGAAGTGGAGACTCTGTCCTTCCTGTGGGGAATCGATAAACTGTACCCGGGCGCCAGTGTATCTCGAGGTGAAAGACCATACCGATGCTGAGAGCATCGTCGGCCAACTGGAGACCCATCTCCACCGGACCGGTAAAAACGACCTCTCTCCTTCCGAACTGGAGCGACTCCGTCTCCAGTACACCGAGTGGATCCGGGAGAGGGAGAATTAGGTCCAGACCTTTCCGCAGCCCGGGCAGACCGTAGTTACCCGCCTGCCACACTGGGGGCAGTAGAGGCCGGCCCGTTCCCGGTAGGCGAGCGGGGATCCGCACCTTTTACACAGGACATTTGCTTCGTAGCCGCAGGAGTGGCGGGCCATCAGCTCAGTATGTATATTCTCTGATGAAAAGCGTTCCTTTTCCCCGGTTTGCGATGTCCCCCTCAAAAACCGTCATGCTCTCCCCGTCGCGGATGGTAGTGCCGGTGCGACGGAAGGTGGGGATCATCTGGAACACCCGGCCATGCACCGTAGCCGTCTGCCGGTCATGTTGCCGCAGAGGCGACTGCAGTCGCCTCCGATGGAGAGGGTTCCACCGGCCATCCCCACTCCGGGGAAATCCCCGGCGTTGCCGTGGATGATTACCACGCCGCCGGTCAAATATTCGGCGGCGAAATCGCGGGCGTTTCCCCACACCTCCACCTGTCCGCCCTGCATGCCCGCTTCTCCCTACGGTAGCCGGAGGCGAGGTAGTGGAAGGCATTTCCCCGGCAGAGAATCTCTTCTCCCCTCATCTCCTGGCCGAGCCATCCGTCTGCGCTGCCCTGGATCTCGATCCGCCCTCCGCTCATCAGGTTCCCGCAGTGCAACCGATATCTCCCTCGATTACGATGCTGCCCGCGTCCAGATACTCCCCCACCGCTTGAACCGGGAGAGATCCCGCGATCATCACCGGGATAAGGAGCGCTTCCAGGACAGCATTGTTGTAATTCAACATCCCTGCATCGTACATGGAGAATCCTCCGGTAGCGATGGCGACCATCACGAGGTTGAGGGAATCCCAGAGAGATATCCGGTAAATGCGAAGATGATCACCGTAAACAGGGCGGTGAGGGAGAGGTAGACGATCCACATTTTCCGCGCCGTGGACACGATGCTGGCATGATCGCCTCGGAGCTGCCTTCCGACCGGTAGAGCCGGAACTGGGCGAGCCCCGACTTGCTCTGGACCGCGATACCGAACCGCGATCACTCCGAGGCTTCGAACCATTCAGTGAAGGAGCGCCAGAACAGGATGGTCCGGGGGGTTGCATCCAGCCCCTTCATCATGGTGAGACCGGTGCACGTCCAGGGAGATAGCTTCAAAAAAGCTATCCGTGAACGACATATGCATCCCTAATACAAAGGGAATGGCCCGATGATCGCGATCACGAACCAGGTTATGGCCACCCCAACCAGCGCCACGCTTAGGTGGGGGAAGTGCTCGCTATGGGGAATTCTCCCGATCAGCCGGCCCGGGACCACCGGGACCATGGCCATGGGGAGAAAGAGTCTCCATTCTTGGAAATAGACCAGCACGATCAGGGGAATAAGAGTGGCAAGCCCCAGGTACTGAAACGCGATCCCCCATGTCGTGGGCGATCATGGCCTGGTGCTCCCACCGCTTCATCGAGTAAGCGTACCGCAGATGCTCATATTGTTACCCTGATCCAAAACGGCCAAAAGAAAGGAAATCGGACGGCCAAGGGAGATCACATGCCGGGCAGAACCCGACAGCAGGACGGTTGGATGAGGGATGGCTATTAATGCCGCACAGCAAGGCAGATCTATGGAGTTTTCTCCTGACGTGCCGAAGACCTTCCCTGGCATCGGGGTGGCCGAGGGTGTAGTGCGATCGGTATCAATCCCACCCTATTCACCTCAGCTTGACCTGCTGGAACGGGAGGTGATCCGGGACCTCCAGACCCGGTACACCCTGGAATCAGTCAAAAACGATCCGATATTCCGGGCATACCGGGATTTCTTCTGGAGAGTCGGGGTAGATCCCACCAAGACCCGTCCGGCATCCGAAGCCCTGGTGCGGCGTGTTCTGATAAAAGGAACCCTGCCCCGGATCAACACTGCCGTGGATGCCTACAACACGGCCTCCGCGCAGAGCGGCATCCCCATCGCAGCGTTCGATGCCGATCTCCTGGCAGGCACCCTTACTATGAGGTTTGGACAGGTGGGCGAGACATTCCGGGGTATCGGGATACAGAAACCGATCCCGCTCCACCCGAACCAGGTGATCCTGGCCGATGCGCGGGAGATCGTGGCCATCTATCCCTACCGCGATGCGGACTCTACCAGGGTAACCACGGAAACCCGAAATATCCATCTAGTCGCCTGCGGAGCGCCCGGAATCAATCGGGACCTGGTGAAGGCCACCTATGAGCGTTGTGCCCGGTACCTGAAGGAATTCACCGGTGGATCTCCCGATGCCGTGAGTGTGTCTCCACGGTAATTCCCTGATAGAAACGGCTTCTGTCAGTCCGTTTCACATACACTCCCCTTTGATGGCCTTCTCCATCCTTGTTTTATGGCTTTCTTCGCGCATGCAGATATTCCCGGTTATATGGCAGGCAGGATGCCTCAGGTACCAGAACTTTATACTACCATGCAAGCATACCGATCGTGGAGCGAGGGTTGCCGAGCCAGGTCAAAGGCGACGGATTTAGGGTCCGTTTTCGCAGGAATTCGGGGGTTCGAATCCTCCCCCTCGCACTATTTACAGGGGTAGTACACAACTGCGATTTTTCCAACCAACCTGTTTGTGATCATGGTCATGTCAGTACTGGTCAGTGACCAGCGTGTGAGTAAAGTGAGCAGGTAGCAGGTAGTGGTGGTAAGATCAGATAAGATCAGGGTATGGTACTCATGGCCGTAGTAGGTACTGGTTAGTGTGAGTGCTGTGTGAAGGAAAAGTGTGGTGTGAGAAAACACAAAGAGGGGCTTGTCCACACCCATAAACATCGCACAAGGATTTTTCTCATCAACAGAACTGAAGGCAAGAATGGGAACGATAAAGGTAAGACAGTAGCAACACGCACTAGCCCAGGAAGGTAAAAAAATGCAGGAGCCTGCTATGTCAGTTACGCCTCAAACAATTCATACACTGTAGAGAACAACATTGATCGCAAGAAGGCGTGAGACTAGGATCACAGCAAGGACAATCACCCGCTATTGGCTCACCACGAAGCATCGCCATGGTGCTTCTGATTGAGGGGCTCTACTTCTACTAGTAACTGCGATCTGCAGTTGATGATCCAGTCTGGAGTGTATCCAGAGCCGATCGTATCTGGCATACCTCTCCACACACATCCGTCCGTCTTGTTCCGAATCCTGTTGTTCTATATGGGTATTCTGGAGAAGAGAAATTGGGCAATGTTTCTGTGCTACATGCTGTCGTAGTTCCTGGTAGGTAGCTTCAAGAACTTCTTCTAGGTCCTCTTGATCTGGCTTACCCCCAGAATCTGTAGGGTGGTGAGCAGCCCCCTCAAATTGGGCAAATTCAGGGAAACTATTAAAAAGCGGAATTAATCTCGTTTGGATGCCGTTAAGCACAGTTAGGTATGCCGCATGGAATAATCCGATGAATATACTTTTATTTACAAAGAGGACGTAGTGGCCTGGCGGAGGTCGTTATCATTCTACCCATGGAAGAGGAACTCCTAGTTAGTATCATCGAGCAGGCGAGCCCTAGCGTGGTGAACATCAACACCGTCATGCTGATGCATGACGCGTATATGAACGTCGTGCCCCTTCAGGGAATGGGCTCCGGTATTATCATCGACCCGAACGGTTACATCCTTACGAACCACCACATTGCGGAGAAGGCCCAGAGTATGATGGTGAGCATGTTCGACGGTACCAAGCTGGAAGGCAACCTTGTCGGCACCGACCCCATGTCGGACGTAGCGGTCATCAAAGTTGATGCAGGCAAGCGCAAGCTTCCCGCCGCACAGCTAGGCGACTCGGACAAGATCCGGGTCGGACACGTCGCCATCGCCATCGGCAATCCATTCGGGTTCATGCTCAGCGGTCCGACCGTCACCGTGGGCGTGATCAGTGCCCTCAACCGAACTATCCAAGTGGAGGCAGGCGTCTATGAGAACCTAATCCAGACGGACGCTCACATCAACCCGGGTAATAGCGGCGGGCCGCTGCTCAACAAAGCCGGTGAGGTCGTTGGAATGAACTCGGCCAGCATCCCCTTCGCTCAAGGTATCGGCTTCTCTATCCCCATTAACATAGCCATACGCATCACAAAGGAGCTTATAGAGCACGGCAAGGTGGTGCGGCCCTGGCTCGGCATCCTCGGGATCGGCATCACTAAGGAGATGGCCGAGTACTACAACCTCAGCGCGACCGAGGGTGTGCTCGTTACCCGGAGCTTCGATAACAGCCCAGCGGGACAACAGGGGATCACTGGAGGAGATATCATCCTCAGTGTCGATGGGAAGAAGGTTACTGATATGCCGGA